>NZ_JBHTRI010000036.1:0-82431 GCF_042796085.1 Streptomyces sp. NPDC056452 | reverse complement strand
GGGCCACGGATCTCCGTGGCCCGCCGCGGACTTCCCTGCCGCACCGACAGCGGGGAGAGAGACGGCGCGGCAGGTCCTACGAGCGCTCAGCTCCGGTAGACGCCGAACTCGTAGAGCGAGTAACCCCAGGGGGTGTCGCGTACCGAGGTGTTCACGCGCACGTAGCGCGCATCGCCCGCGACGTCGATGTCGTCGATGCCGCCGTTGCCCTCGGTCACGGTGTGCACGGTGGTCCAGTCCTGGCCGTTGTCCGAGGTCTGCAGCGTGTACCCCTTGGCGTATGCCGCCTCCCAGGCCAGCTGCACGTGGTCGAACGAGGTCTTCGCCCCGAGGTCGACCTGCAGCCACTGCTGGTCGGCCCAGTCGCTCGCCCAGCGGGTGTCGAAGGACCCGTCGACGGCGTTGCCCGCGGGGCAGGGGCAGCCGACGCTGTCGGGCTGGAAGGTGGAGGCGGTGGCCGGCTTGCCCGCCGCCACGTTCGTACCGCCGACCTCCGGGGGCACGACCTCGAACGACTTCGTCTCGATGCCGACGTTGCCCTTGCCGTCCGACGTCTTGAGGTAGACCTTCCACACGCCGAGCCGGTCGGGGGCGGTGACCTCGAAGGTGCCGTTGCCCTTGTCCGTGAACGGCGCGTCCGTCAACTGGCCGTTGTTGTCGAGGTACTTGCTGCCGAACAGCACCTGGTGGGTGAGCGCGTCACCGTCCGGGTCGGAGAGGGAGGCCTTCACGGTGAACGGCTTGCCCGCCTGGACCGCCGAGGCGTTGTCGACCGTCATCCCGGTGATCACGGGCGGCGTGTTGTCGCCCGAGGTGTCCGCTCCGTACGCTTCCTTGACCGCGTAGTACGAGAGCCTCTTCTGGCCGGCCGGGAGCAGGTTGAACCAGACACCGCCGAAGTCGTACTCCGTGCCGTAGTGGAAGAGCGTCGCGCCGAGCGCCACTCCGCTGTGCCCGGTGATGCACTGCCAGGCCCTGCCGTAGCCCTCGGCCTTGGCCACGTCGGTCGGCTCGTCCGGTACGCCGTTGGCGTCGTCCGGAACCTCCCACTCACCGGCGGGGCCGCCCTCGGTGACGATGTAGGGCTTGTCGAAGCCCCCGTTCTCCCAGGTCTGGCGGATGTCGCAGACGGCGCCGTAGGAGTTCACGGCGTACAGGTCGAGGTCGGGCGCGTTCTTCTTGTAGTACGGCCAGGCGCCGGTCCACGCGTCCGTCGACGTGACGGGGTGGTTGGGGTCGACTGCGTGGATCTTCTTGGTGATGTCGTTGACGAACGTCGTGTACGCGTCGCGCTGCTGCTCCAGGGCGTCACCGCTGTAGCAGTTCTGCAGACCGAGCACGGACTCGTTGCCTACGTTCCACATCAGGACACCCGCGTGGTCCTTGTAGGTCTCCACCCACTTGGGGAACTCGGCGAGCATGTTGTTCTTGTACTCGGTGTCCGTCAGGTAGTTGACGCACCCACCGCTTCCCGGACCGCCGCCCGGCTGGAGCCAGAAGCCGGCGATGACCTTGATCCCGTTGTCGGCGGCGCTGTCGAGGAGGGGTTTCGTCGTGGCGTCCGTGCCCCAGGTGCGAATGGTGTTGACGCCCATGGACTTGACGTCGGGCATGTACTTTCCGGCGTCGGCTACGGCAGGGCCCCAGGTCAGACCCTTGACCGTGTACGGCGATCCGTCGACGGTGAGCCGCCAGGCGCCCTGCGATCCCTCGACTTTCACCACGCTTCCGGCCGCCTGCGCCGCGGGCACGGGCATGATGGCCGCTCCGGCGGCTACGAGTGCGGCCACGGTGAGGCGGGCCGTCGTACGCCTGCGGCGGTGGGCCGACAGGTTGAGATGTGGCAACTTCATGGGGGGAGACACTTCCTTGCGGGAGTCGTAAGCGTTGGAGAGCGCTCTCCCCGATGGGCACACTGCACCCATCAGGGAGAGCGCAGTGGGGGTCAGGGCAGTTCGTAGTTCTCGTCCAGGACAGCACCGTCACCGGGACGGTTCTGGTCGTAGCCCCGGGCGTCGCACTGGAGACCGCCGACGACACAGTGCCTGACCATGGCGTTCAGCGTGGCGTCGTCCCAGGCGTTGAAGAAGTCGTAGTGGAAGGAGTGGCCCGTACCGCTGGCCAGCCTCACCTGCGACATGTCACCGTTGACCGGCCACGCCATCTTGAACTCGATCATCGGCAGAGCCACCGGATGCGACGTCGGGCAGACGTTCTGGTTGGCTCCCTGGGCACCCGGATAGGCCATGTGGGCCTTGTGGTCCGGGGTGTCGAGGTTCTTCCCGTCCCAGCAACTGGGCGCCTGCATACGGAGGTTGAGCTGCACGTCCGGACGGGACGGGCAGGTGGCCGGGAAGTCGAAGTTGTGGTAGCTCTCCCCGCACTCCCAACCCTCCACCCTGCCCGGGTGGTTGCGGAACTCCTCCAGCGTCTGCGTCGGACTGCCGACGACGAACCGCAGCCCCTTCGGGAAGGGCCTGACGCTCCGGTAGTCGGTCACCCCGGACTTGTAGTAGATGGTCTGCGGTCCGACCGGGCGCACCTCCTGGTTGCCGTTGTAGAGGGTCGGCATCCAGTACGCGGACAGGTCACCGGGCGCCTTGCAGGCGGTTCCGCCCCCGCCGAGCGAGGCGGTGGTGCTGTTCTCGTCCGTGGTGTCGTTGCCCATGAAGGTGTGGTTGTGGGACTTGCCGGTCTGCCCCGGGTAGACGATCGGGTCCACGGAACCGGTGTGGTTGACCGAACAGTTCGCCTGGAACTCGTGGAAGTACCGGACCGGAGGGATCTCGGCGGACGGCGTCACCCCGGTGACCGGTGGATTCGCCGGAATGTATCCGTCGCCGTCCGGGTCGTCGCCCGACGGAACGGGATCGGCCGCCGCCATGACGTGTCCCTGCATGACATGCGACGCCGCGGCGGGCTCGCCGGCCGTCTGCGGGGAGGCATCGGTTGTTCCGGCACCCGCGTTCGTGATCGCGTTGAGCCCCAGGGCCACCAGGGCCAGGGCCGTGGCGACGATGAGGGCGGACACCAGAGTGGTTCTGCTGAATCTTTCGGCCATGCGGACCTCCATGCCGCTCTTCATCCGCGCACATCGGGTGCGCAGTGGGGGGAGAGTGGAGCTGGATGGTGCACCCGGGAGGGACCGACCCAGTGCGGCTCGAGGCCGGGCCCCCTTGCGGGGACCCCTGGGAGAGCGCTCTCCAAAGCGGTGCCAGTGTTACGCCGCCGCTGAGAGCATGTCAATACTCTGTGAACGATGCGCCATGCAAGGGCAGTTGGTGCGGGCCCGCGGCAACGGCGCGAGGAGGGCCGTCTCCCGGTCGAATTCCAGCACCGGACAGCACACGCGACAGCGGGCGGGAAAGACGGGTCTCCGCCGACGGGGTGCGGGCGCACAACCCGCACGCGCAGAGTACGGGCGGAAGGGCGGGCACCAGGCCGGCGCGCGGGGTGAGAACCACCTCCGGTGCGCACGCCGTTCGGGAGAGACCGGCCGCATGGAGGAACAGGCAGCCACCTCGGCCGACGCACGAACGGCCTGCTGCGGCAGGGGGCCACCCTGACTGCCGCAGCAGACCGTCGTATTGCCGCCGGATCGCCGGGAGACCGGCGACGGCATGGGGCGGGGGCCGTGCGCGCCCCCGCGGATCGTCAGGCCGTGTGGAGCGTCAGCCCGTACCGGTTGAGGATCTCGTTGATCGGCTGGTGCCAGGTCTCGCCACCGCCGCTGCAGTTGCCCCAGCCGCCCGAAGTGACACCCTGCGCCTGGTCGCCGCTGATGAACGAGCCGCCCGAGTCACCCGGTTCGGCACACACGCTGGTCTTGGTCATCTGGTGGACGGCGCCCTGGCTGTAGTTCACCGTCTCGTTCTTGGCCAGTACGTTTCCGCAGTGCCAGTGCGTGGTGGAGCCGGAACGGCAGATCGAGGCACCTATGGGGGCCTCGTTGGAACCGCGGACCAGCTGGTCGGAGACGGTGCCCCAGCCGAGGACCACCGGGACGGTCCACCAGCCGCTGCCCACGTTCACCCAGGCGTAGTCGTTGTCCGGGAAGGACGATCCCTGGAAGTTGCCGATGGCCGAGCCGTCCCAGCCCCTGACCGCGCCGCCGGCGCCGCCGCAGTGCCCGGCGGTGACGAAGCCGCCGTGCACCGAGAAGCCGATGGAACAGCGGACGTTGCCCGTGTAGTACGGGTCGCCGCCGACCGTTCCCGCGGCAAAGGTCTGCGGTGCCGCGGCGGTCTGCTTCACTGTGACCGGCCCGGCCTTCCGCGCCTTGGCGACGAAGGCGCGGACATCGTTGTCACCCTGCTCGGAGGCGACGACGTTCACCACGACGCTGTTCGCCCTGGGATCGACGTGCCAGCTGCTGACCCCGCTCGGCGCGGAGAGTGCGTCCAGCCGGCTCTTGGCCGCGTCGAGCTGCTTCGCGGTGTGGTCGACGACGCGGACGTCGGCGCCGGTCGCCCGGACGGAACGGGCCGTCCCGCTGTCGGTGACTGCCACCGTCAGCCTGCCGCTGTCCGCGTCGAACCAGGAGCCGCCGAACGACGCTCCCGCAGCGCGTTGCGCAGGGCCCTGCAGGGCCGTTGCCGCCTTCTCGGCGGTGAGTCGCGCCTCGGCCTGACTTTTCGTCAAGCCCAGGTCCTTCTGCATCGCCGCGATCAGGGCGGCGCCGGCCCGGGGTTCGGCGGCGGAGGGGGAGTCCGCCGCGCTGGCCTGGGTGAGGCCGGCGGTTGCCCAGGTGCCGATGATGAGCAGGGCGGACAGACCGGTCCGCACCATCGTCGTATGTCTCAAGGGAGTGCCCCTTCGTGTTGTTCCAGCTTCGTGGGGGTGGAACAGGAAGCATCCGAGAGTGTTCTGAGAGCGCTCTCAGAAGTGCCGCAACGGACTGTAGTGCAGATCGATAGACAGGTCCATGCCAATGACAGCCCGGTTGGGCAGATGCACTCATCCGGTGAGCCGTCAGCAGTCCTGCTGTCACAGGAAACGGACGACTCGGCAGGGTCCCGGTCAGGGTGCCAGCAGCGGAAGCCCGGCTCCGCGCCACCCTGTACGGAACGTCTCCCATGCGTCGCGGGAGTCGCCGGCGGCGGTGTCCCAGATCCTCACCGCGCCCGTGGAATCGTCGATCGTCGGCCACCCTGGATCGCCGGTGGCGACGAAGCCGGCCCACGCCCGCACCATGCGCCCCGAGAGCTCGTGATCGGCGGGGGCCGGAGGGCCGCCCACAAGGAAGTGGACGCTCTCCTCGTGGAGGTTGCCGAAGGCGAACGGGATGTCCGCGCAGTGCCAGGCACGGACGGGTTCGCCCCGGCCACCGCGCTGCCGGGCGAACCGGGACAGGAAGGCCCGGCCGCCTGCCCGTGCGTGGGATTCGGCGAGTCTGCTGCTGTACTCGCCGAACAGCAGGTCTCCGTACACGGCGAGGAAGACATCGAGTACGGGAGCACCGGGCATGAGTGCGCGGTAGCCGTCCAGCAGCGCCGCGGGCAGCTGGAAGTCCGAGGCGAAGAGGGCGAGTTGTTCCTCCGTGGTGATCTTCGCGCTGCTGCCGACGGCGTCCAGCAGCCAGTACTCCTCGGTCGTGTGGCAGACAAGCAGGTCGACACCGGACGCGCCGCCGGCGGCGGACGCCGTCAGGGGGTCCAGCGGAAGTGTGTCACCGCCCGACACCGGCCCGTAGATGGCCGGGTCGTAGTGGCGCTGTCCCGATGCCGGATCACGGCGGTAGGCGTCGGCCACGGCGTCCGAGGCGTCGACGAGGGCGCCCGGGGAGGCGGAGAAGAGGCCGTCGTACGTGGCCGGTACGCCCGCTGCGGCGGCCACCTCCCGGGTGGTGCGGGCGGCGGATTCCGGGGAGGCGCAGGAGTTCACGGCGCTGTGTGCGACGGCACGTCGGAACAGTCCGCGCGCCCGGTCCATCGCCATCAGGCAGGCCACTGATGTCGCTCCGGAGGACTGTCCGGCCACGGTGACGTTGTCGGCGGCGCCGCCGAACGCGGCGATGTGCTCCCGCACCCACTCCAGGGCGGCGATCTGGTCGAGCAGGCCCCGGTTGTCCGGGCAGGGCTCCCCGCCGACGGGCGGGACGTGTCCGAACCCCTCGAAGCCGAGACGGTAGTTGAGCGTGACCACGACGAGTCCGTGTCCGGCGACGGCCGTGCCGTCGAAGTCGGGCTGCGCGGAGGAGCCGAAGACGTAGGCTCCGCCGTGGATCCAGACGAGCACCGGGAGCGCGTCGCCGAGGCCGCCCGGGGTCCAGATGTTGAGGCTGAGGACGTCCTCGTCGCCGGGTGACCAGCGGGGCGCTCCGGGCAGTTGTGCGGACTGCGGGGCGACGGGTCCGAACGCCGCGCAGTCCCTGATGCCGTCCCAGGCGGCGGCAGGGCGCGGGGCCCGGAACCGGCCGACGCCGAACGGCGGTGCGGCGTACGGGATTCCGCGCAGCACGACGACTCCGGGATTGCTCGCGGCCCGCAGTCCGCGGACCGCTCCCGACCTCGTCCTGAACACCGTCATCCGCGCTCCCCCGTTGCGTCCACCGCCCCCTCGGACGGCACGGTGTTCAGCCTTTCATCGGGCGGGCTGTCCTGGCCAACACCAAGATCGCATCCGCTGACGCACTTCCGATGTGAATCGGGGCCCGGCCCTGTGGGGCCGGGGTGACGTGTCCCGCCGGGGCCTGCCGCGGGACGTGCGGCGGACCTACAGCGGGCTCTGCGGCAGGGCGATCTCGCGCACGGTGGCCATGTCGCTGAACGGGATCAGCTCGTCGCCGACGATCTGGTGGGGCTCGCTCCCCTTGCCCGCGATCAGCACGATGTCGTCCGGGCCTGCCGCGGACAGGGCGAACTCGATGGCGCTGCGGCGGTCGGCGCGGCGTTCGAAGGGGGTGCCGGTCGCCTCGATGCCGGGTGCGACCTGGTCCAGGATCGCCTCGGGGTCCTCGTGGCGCGGGTTGTCCGAGGTGAGGACGCACAGGTCGGAGTGGGTACCGGCGATCGTTCCCATCTCGGCCCGCTTGGTGGTGTCCCTGTCGCCGCCGCAGCCGAAGACGGTGATGACCTTGGCCGGGGCGAAGCCGCGGATGGTGCCGAGGACCTTGTTCAGCGAGTCCGGGGAGTGCGCGTAGTCCACGATCACCGATGTTCCCTGCGGTGTCGTGAAGCGTTCGAACCGGCCCGGGATCTGCGGCATCCGCTCGAGCGCGGCGACCAGCCCGGCGAGGTCGTGTCCCAGGAGGTGGCAGGCGGCCACCGTGGCCAGCGCGTTCGCCACCGAGAACCGGCCGGGTGAGGGGATCGCCGCCGGGTACTTACGGCCGTCGTGGTGCAGCGTGAAGCGGGTGCCCGAGGCGTCGACGGAGAGGTCGGTCGCCCGGTAGTCCGCATCGGTGTCGAGGGCGTAGGTGGTCACCGCCCCGGGCATCAACGCCTGGATGCCGGCTCCCACCGGGTCGTCCGCGTTGACCACGGCACGCCGGCACAGCCCCTGGAAGAGGCGCAGCTTCGCGTCCCGGTAGTGCTCCATCGTTCCGTGGTCGTCCAGGTGGTCCTGGCTCAGGTTGGTGAAGACACCCACGTCGATGAAGGTGCGGTCCACACGGTGGGTGAGCAGGCCCATCGATGTGGCCTCCAGGACCACATGGCCCACTCCCCTGTCGCGCATGCACCCCAGCAGGTACTGCAGGTCGGGCGATTCCGGTGTGGTCAGCACGGACTGGGGCATCGGGATCAGCTCGTCGCCGATGCGGCTGCCGGCGGTGCCGATGACGCCGCTGCGCACGCCCTCGGAGATCCGCAGCACGGACTCGACCATGTACGAGACGGAGGTCTTCCCGTTGGTGCCCGTGATCGCCACCATGTCCATCTGCTTCCCCGGCTCGCCGAAGTAGCGCGATGCGACGACCGCGGCCGCGACACGGGTGTCCGGCACCCGCACGACGCAGACGTCGGCCGCTGCGGCGGGCAGCACGCAGTTGTCGTCCACGATGACCGCCACCGCGCCCCGGGCAAGGGCGGGGGCCACGGATTCCGGGCCGCCCTCGACATGTCCCGGCACCGCGATGAACAGGGATCCCGGTGCCACCCGGTCGGCGTCGAAGGTCGTTCCCGCGGTGATCCAGGTCTTCTCCGGGTCTCCCTGGAGTAGGTCGTGGTCCTGCCCGGCCAGCAGCGCGCTCAGCTTCAAGATGTTCCCTTCGAGGGTGGCTGTGGCCGTGGTGGGGCCGTCGCCGGGGCGCAGCGACGGCGGTGCGCCGAAGCTGCGGTGGTGAAGTGGGGCTCGTGCGCCGTTGCGACGAGCGGTGTGCGACGAGCGAGGTGCCATGGGCGGTACGCGTGGCGGAGCAGCGGGACGGGGCAGAGCCCAGGTCAGGAACCGCTGAAGATCGCTAGCCGTGTCCGTGCAGGACGGTGCGGCAGCTCGCGGACGCATCGAGGGCGGCCTGGTGCAGGCACTTCCCCATGACACTGATGCGACCCATGAGCCGAGTGTACGTCCGTACAGGTGATCCGGATTCCGCTTTGCCGAGGTGAGGCGGCCGTGCGGCCCGGTCAGGGGCGTGCGGCCGCCCCCCGGCGCCTCGACGCACCGAGCAGCGCCACGGTGAAGGGGTGGCTCGGTGCGGTCAGGATCTGTTCCCCGGTGCCCTCCTCGACCACCTCGCCACCGTCCAGTACGACGATGCGCTCCGCCCGGGCCGCGGTGTCCAGGTCGTGGGTGACGAGCACGATGCCGAGACCGTTCACTCGCCGGACCGGTGCGGCGAGCAGGTCCAGCAGGGAGCGGCGGGCCACCGGGTCGAGTCCCGAGGTGATCTCGTCGCACACCAGCACCCGGGGCCGGGCGAGCAGTGCCCTGGCGAGCGCCGCACGCTGGAGTTCGCCGCCGGAGAGCCGCCCCGGGAGCCTCCGTACGAGCTCGTCCCCCAGCCCCAGGTCCGCGAGGGTCTGCCGGGCCTCCCGCACCGCCTCCTCGCGGCCGGTTCCCCGCAGCCGTACTGCCGTGCGTGCCACCTGGTCCAGAACGGGCCGGTGTTCGTCGAAGGCCGCCCGCGCGTCCTGGAAGACGTACTGCACGGCGGCGAGCTGCTCGCGGCTCCGGGCCCGCAGGCTCCGCGGCAGGGCCTCGCCGTCGAGCGACACGTCCCCTTCGTGGTCGCGGTGGAGTCCGGCGAGGCACCGCGCGAGCGTGGTCTTGCCGCTGCCCGAGCGGCCGACGACGGCGAGGCATTCACCGGTACGGAGGACGAGTCCGGCCACACTCAGCACCCGGACGGGTGCGCCCCCGGCGCGGTGGTGGGCGACGAGCCGGTCGACCCGCAGCACCTCCGTCCCGGGGCCGGTGCTCCGTGCTTCCGTTTCCGGCACGGTCGCCGGTCCGGCCAGCAGCTCCTGCGTCCACGGATGTGCGGGGGTCGCGAGCACGCGGTGCGTCGGCCCGTGTTCCACCACACGTCCGCCCCGCATCACCAGTACCTCGTCCGCGAGTTCGCGTACGACGTCCATGTCGTGGCTGAGCAGCACGACGGCGATGCCCCTGCGGGCCACCGCCGCCAGCCGGCCGACGATGCGGCGCTTGGTCAGGGCGTCCTGCCCGGTGGTGGGCTCGTCGGCGACGACGATGCGGGCGCCGAGCAGCAGCGCCTGGGCGATGACGACACGCTGCTGCTGCCCCCCGGACAACTGGTGCGGAAAGCGTTCCAGCAGCGCTTCGGCATCGGGGAGCTGGGCGTGTCCGAGCGCTTCGATCACGCGCTGTCTCGCTGCCGTACGACGCCGGGCCAGGGGCAGGCCGCGCACCTGCTGCCGTGCCATGTCGTGCAGCAGGGCGCCGATGCGGCGGGCCGGGTTGAGGACGGCCGCGGGATGCTGGGGGACATGGGCGACCCGGGTGTCGTGCACCCGTACCTCGCCCGTCACGCGGGCGCCCGCGGGGTACTCACCGAGGAGGGCGAGGCCGGTCGTCGTCTTGCCGCTGCCGGACGCGCCGACGAGTGCCGTGACCGTGCCGGCCCGGACCTGGAGGCTGACGCGGTCGACGAGGGCGCGTCCGTCGATCTCGACGCTCAGGCGGCTGATCTCGGCGAGTACGGGGTGCTGGTTCATGGGCGTCGGCCCTTCCTGGGCGGCGTGCGGCTTTCCATGGCCGCGTCGACGAGCAGGTTGCTGCCCATGGTCAGCGCGACGATGAGCAGGGCGGGTACGAGGACCGCCCACGGCTGGACGAGCAGCCCGGTCCGGTTGCGGTCCACCATCACGGCCCAGTCCGTGGCGTCCGGGGCGACCCCGATGCCCAGGAAGGCAGCTGTGGCGACGAGGTAGAGCACTCCGGTCAGCCGGATCCCGGCGTCGGCTGCCAGGGTCCGCAGGATGGACCGTCCGACGTAGCCGACGGCGATGCGCCACCAGTTCTCGCCCTGCATCCGCAGCGCCTCCACGGCGGGCCGGGAGGCCGCTTCCGCGGCAGCCGCGCGCACGATGCGGGCGGCGTCCGGGACGGAGACGAAGGCGACCAGCAGGGCGAGGCCGAGGGCACCCGGCGGGAAAGCGGCCGCGACCAGAAGGATCATGAGGAGCGAGGGCACGGCGAGCAGGACGTCCAGCGGGCGCATCAGCAGTTCCTCCAGCCAGCTGCGGTGGGTGAGGGCGCTGATCAACCCGAGGGGCAGGGCGACCAGGTAGGCGAGGGCCGTCGCCACGAGCGCGACCAGGACCACGGACCGTCCGCCGAGCATCACCTGGTCCAGGACGTCACGGCCGACGAAGTCGGTGCCGAGCCAGTGGCCGCCGCCGAGTGTGAAGGAGGCGGCGCGGGCCGAGGGTTCGCCCGCGAGGAGCGGCCCGAGGACGGCAAGGCCGAGCGGCACTCCGGCGACGGCCGCACCGGGGCCGTACCTCCCGAGCCGCTTCACGCCGCCACCCCCGACCGAGGCGCGAAGCGGTGGGTGACGAGGTCGGCGCCGAGGTTGATGACGACCGTGGCGAGGCCGAAGACCACGGCGAGCCCCTGCACCACGGGGATGTCGCGGTCGGCCACCGCGTTCATGAGTACGGTGCCGAGTCCGGGGATCACGAACAGCGCCTCCACGACGACGACTCCGCACAGCAGCCAGTCGACGGTGCGGGCGAGCTGCTGGGTGGCGGGAGCGAGGGCGTTGGGCAGTGCGTGCCCGTACCGGATGCGTGCGCCGGAGATTCCGTAGCGGCGCGCCTGGGCGGAGTACGGGGCGGCGAGCGCCTCGATCATTCCCGCCCGGACCAGCCGGGACAGCGAGCAGACCGGCCGCGCGAGCAGCACCAGGACAGGCAGCACGAGGGCGGCCGGATGGGCGAGCAGATCGGTGCCGTAGCCCACGGCGGTCGGCGGGAACCAGCCGAGCCGGAGGGCGAACACGCTGACCAGCAGTACTCCCAGGGCGAATTCGGGGACGGCGTAGACGCCGAGGGTCGCCGAGCTGATGAGCCGGTCCGTGAGGCGGCCCTCGTGGCGGGCGGCGAGCACTCCGAGGCCGACTCCGACGGGGACCAGGAGGAACAGGGTGAGGGCCGCGAGGAGCAGGGTCGGTCCGAAGCCGTCCGCGAGGAAGGCCGCCACGGGCCGGCCGGAGGTGAGCGAGGTCCCGAAGTCACCGTGCAGGAGGCCCGTCGCCCAGTCGGCCAGCCGGATGTGCGCGGGTTCGTCGAGTTCCATCGCCTCGCGTACGGCGGCGATGCGTGCCGGGTCGGGCTGGTCACCGGCGAAGGCCACGGCGGCGTCGCCGGGCAGTGCCTCGGTGAGTGCGAAGACCAGCAGCACGACGGCCCCGGTCTGCGCCACGCCGAGGAGCAGCCGCCGGGCGATCCAGGAACGCAGTCCGTTCACGCCAGCCAGACCTTGTCGAAGCGCGCCCAGTCCAGGGTGTTGGCGGGTGCCTCGCGCGCGACGCCCCGTACGGAGCGTGCGGTGCCGAGGATCCAGTCCCCGAACCCCCAGACGAGGAACCCGCCCCTGGAGTGCAGTTGTCGCTGCATGCGGCCGTAGAGGGCATCGCGTCCCGCCTTGTCCTTGGTGGACTGGGCCTGCTGGTAGAGCGTGTCGAAGCTCTTGTCCTGCCACTTGGTCGCGTTGGTGGTGGAGCCGATGAGCAGCCGCTGGGAGATGTGCGACTCGATGGGCATGGCCCCGGACCGGTAGCAGCACAGGGTGCCGGAGTCGAGGATGTCCTTCCAGTAGGAGTCCTTGCTACCCATCCGGACGGAGACGGTGACCCCGGCGCGGGCCGCCTGGTCGCGGAAGATCCCGGCGGCTTCGGTGAACCCCGCGGCGACGGCCGATGTGTCGAGGGTGACCTTCAGGTTCTCCGCGCCGGCCTGCTTGAGTAGGTGGCGGGCGCGGTCGATGTCCTGTACGCGTTGCGGGAGTTCGTCCGCGTAGTACTCGTACCCCTTGCCGAAGAGGTCGTTGCCGATCTCGCCCGCGCCGGAGAGCGCACCGTCCACGAGTTCCTTGCGGCCGGCGATGTGGAAGAACGCCTCGCGGACGCGGGGGTCGTCGAAGGGCGGCCGGTCGGTCTTCATGGCGAAGGCCTGCATGGCGCTGTTCCGCAACCGGACGATCTCGATGCTGCCGGCCTTCTCGTGTGCGCGGCCGGTGGCGGGGTTCAGCTCGTGCGCGTACTCGACCTGGCCGCCGAGGAGGGCGTTGACGCGGGCGGACTCCTCGTTGGCGACGACGAACTCGAGCTCGTCGAGGTGCGGGGCGCCGTCCCAGTAGTCGTCGTTGCGGCGCAGGACGGTGGAGCGACCGGGCGCGAAGGAGACGAACCGGAAGGGCCCCGAGCCGACCGGCTGCCGGTCGAATCCCGTGGCGCCGTCCGGGACGATGTACGTGCCGAACGCGGCGAGCACGTTGGGGAATTCGGCCGTCGGCCGCTTGAGTACGAACTCGACGGTCCGCTCCCCCGTGGCGCGACTCGCCTTCAGGTCGATGGGCTCCAGGGAGGCCCGTGCCCGGTACGCCTTCTCCGGATCGGCGATGCGGCGGTAGCTGTACAGGACGTCGGCGGCGGTCACAGGCTTCCCGTCGTGGAAGGCGGCCTGCCGCAGGGTGACGGTCCAGCGGTCGAGCCCTGCGTTCGGCTCCCACTTCTCGGCCAGTCGCGGCGTGGCGGACAGGTCCGCGCCGTAGTCGGCGAGTTTGTCGAAGAGTGCCTTGGCACGGGCCGCGTCCGCGAAGAGGTTGCCCAGGTGGGGGTCGAGCGTCTCGCTCGCACCA
This sequence comes from Streptomyces sp. NPDC056452, assembly GCF_042796085.1. NCBI lineage: Bacteria > Bacillati > Actinomycetota > Actinomycetes > Kitasatosporales > Streptomycetaceae > Streptomyces > Streptomyces sp. NPDC056452. Next base: position 69,165 of record NZ_JBHTRI010000036.1, on the reverse strand, counting down.
CCGCCCGCGAAGGCGGCGCGCAGCCGTCCGCCGCGTCGTGGCGTGCCCTCTCCTCCGCCGGCGGCACTGTCGGTGGTACCGCTGCCGGAGCATCCGGTGAGTGCGAGGGCGCCGAGGCCGGCCGCTCCCCCGGCCGCGGCCAGGAAGCCGCGCCTGCGAAGGCCGGGGTAACTGTCTTGTGTACTGGGAGAATTGGGCATGACTGATCTCCTGTTGACGGAAGGTGTGGAAGGTGGTTCTCAGGCGGTGCGGCGGGCCACGACGTGGAGGCGGTCACCCTCGGCCGTGCGTCCGGGGCCGTCGCCCGGCCGCCAGGCCGGTTCGGTGCGCGGCCCGGGACCGTCGTGCAGGGCAAGGACCTCGAAGCCGTGGGCGGTAAGGAAGTGGCTCAGTTCCTGGGGGAACAGCAGCCTCCATGCGGAGTGCTCCTCGACGGGCGGTGTGCCGTCGTCCGTGCTCCACGTGCGGGTACGCCGCAGGAGTTGGGCCGTGCGGTCCACGTCCAGGACGGTGCTTGAGCGGTAGGTGGTGCCGTGCCAGGTGAATTGCGCGACGGCAGGCCCGGCGGATGGTTCGTTCCGGCCGAGGAAGTACGCGCCGTTGCGCATCTCCGCGACCAGCAGGCCACCGGGCGCCAGGGCGCTTCGGCAGGACGTCAGGAAGCCGTCGAGCTGTTCGTTCGTGTGGCAGTACAGCAGCGAACTGTCCAGGCATACCGCGGCGTCGAAGGCCCGCCGGCCGAGATCGAATCCGCTCAGGTCGGCGCGTGCGTAGACCGGTCCGGGATGGTGGACACGGGCGTGGTCGAGCATCGTGGCGGAGAGGTCGACCGCCGTGACGTGGCGTCCGGCACGGTGGAGGTGGGCGGCGTCGCGTCCGGTGCCGCAGCCCAGGTCCAGGACCTCCGGGCCTGCCCCGTACCGACGCAGGCAGTCCTCGGCCCATCGGCCGGCGAGCCGGCCGGGGTCCGGGAACCGGGCCTCGTACAGCGCGGGACGGTCGGTGAGCAGGTTCCCCGCCTCTTCGCTCCCCATGTGCTTCATGCCGTCACCGGTACGGGTGCCGGGTGCGCCACGGGAAGGGTGCCGGTGCGGTGGAGCCATGCCACACCCCCTGCGGATACGAGGCCGAGCACGAGGCAGCAGACCCAGGGCAGCAGGCCGGCGGCGCTCCCCGCCCCACCGCGCCCGGCCGCGTCCATCGCCCAGCCGACGGCCGCGTTTCCGACTGCCGCGGCGATGCCGGACACCGCGTAGAAGATCCCGAAGTACGTTCCCGTCAGCTCGGGCCGCCCGAAGCCGGGGATCAGTTCCATGACGAACGGCTGCGCGGTCATGATCCCGAGATGGAGCAGGAGCGCTCCGGCCAGCACGGGCAGGGCGCGCAGGACGGCGTCCGTGGGACCGCTGGGCGCTGCTCCGGTCCCGGCCAGTGCCATCGGCGGTACGAAGGCGAGGGCCATGAGGGCAAGACCGGTGGCTATCCAGCGGCCCCTGCTGCCGCGCTGCTTCAGTACGCGGGTGATGCGGAGCTGCAGGGCGAGGCCGGCGAGCGTACCGACGAGGAGGACAAGACCAGCAGCACCGTCCCAGCCGGTGGCCCGGCGCGCGCTGTCGGGCAGCAGCAGATAGAGCTGGTTCTCCAGGGTGAACATGCCGACCATGACCAGGGCGAAGGCGAGGAAGGCGCGGTTGCCTACGGCCTCCCGCCAGTCGGCGGTGACGCTGCTCGTGGCCGGTGGCACGTCGCGGGCGGGGAGAACCATGGCCTGGGCGACGGTGAGCAGGACGAATATCGCGGCGGCGGTGAGAGCGGAGGCCCGGAAGTCGACGAGGAGCAGGGCGCTGCCCAGGAGCGGTCCCAGCAGGGCGCCCGTGGTCGCGAAGACGTTGAAGAGCGCGAAGGCCTCGGCCCGGCGCTCCCCCGCCTCCTGGGAGAGGTAGGTGCGGACGGCGGGGTTGAACAGGGCTCCTGCCACCCCACTGAGTACCGAAGCTGCGAGGAGGACGGGCAGTCCGTCGCCGAGGGCGAACAGGGCGAAGCCGACGGTGCGTATCGCGCAGCCGGCGATGATGACGCCGCGCGCCCCCAGCCGGTCGGCGGCCGACCCGCCGATGAGGAAGAGGCCCTGCTGGCTGAGGTTGCGGACACCGAGGACGATGCCGACGACGGCCGCGGACATACCCAGGTTGTCGCCGAGGTGGACGGCGAGGAAGGGGATGAGCAGGTAGAAGCCCGTGTTGACCCCGAGTTGGTTGACGAGGAGGAGCCGGATGGCGAGCGGGAAGCTGCGGATCTCGTGCCAGGTCCTCATGACGCCGTCTCCTCGGACACCCCGTGCTCCACGGCGGTGCGCTGTCGCACGCCGAGCCCCGGCCGGCCGGTCGTTCCCACAAAGCCGTCGGTGCCGCCGATGCCGGTCCAGGGGTCGTGGGCGAGCAGCAGGTGCCCGTCGAGGTCGATCCAGCGGGCACGGTCGGCGATATGGACCGCCGGGGCGATCCCGAGGGTGCTGGCGGTCAGACAGCCGAGCATCAGGTCCGTGCCGCTGCCCTCGATCAGGGTGGCGATCCGCAGTGCGGCGTGGACTCCCCCGCACTTGGCGAGTTTGACGTTGATTCCGTGGACGCGTCCGGCGAGCCTCCGGGCGTCCTCGTAGGTGACCGCGTCCTCGTCGGCGATGACGGGCAGCGGGGACCGGGCCGCGAGTCGCGCCAGGGCCTCCGGGTCGCCGGGGGCGAGCGGCTGCTCCACGGCCTCGATGCCGAGTTCCGCGAACCGGGGCAGGAGCCTGCGGGCCTGGCCCGCGGACCAGGCGCCGTTCGGATCGAGGAGGAGCCGTGCACCGGGGGCTGCCGCACGGACGGCCCGTACGCGGTCCAGATCGGTTTCCTGGTCCCGGTCGCCCGCCTTGATCTTGATGACGGAGAACCCGGCGTCGGCGAGCAGGCGGGCCCTGGCTGCCGCCCGGCCCGGCGAGGTGAGGGAGATCGTGCGGGCGGTGGCGGCCCTCGGTGCTTCGGGGGAACCGAGGAACCCGTGTACGGAGGTGGCGGTGCGCTTGCCGACCAGGTCGAGGAGCGCCGCTTCCGTTGCTGCGGTCACCGCGGCGGGGGTCTCCGGGGTGGTGAGCTCACCGACGCGTAGCGCGTGCAGGGCGGTCTCAGGTCCGGAGAAGCGTGTGAGCCGCCCCGCCATGTCGGCCAACAGCCGTTGCAGAGCCGGGGTGTCGAGGCCGTAGAAGACGCTGGTGACGGCCTCGCCGTGACCGCGCAGACCTTCGTGCTCGACGGTCAGCCGCACGGCGTCGCGCGAGGTCATGGTCGAGCGCGAGATGCGCAGCGGTTCCGCGAGGACGAGCCGGCCGGTGTGCTGGGTGACGTTCACCGCTGCCTCTCCAGGTGTTCGGCGAGGGGATCGGTGACGGTGGTGCACCTGGCCCATCCGGTGTTCTGGGCGGCGCGCGGGTGCGGGATCTCGACGGGTTCGGTGGCCGCGAGGTCCGGGGCGATCCCGTGGGCGGTCGTGAAGTCGTCGTCGTAGACGCTTCCGAGGTAGCGGTGGGGTCCGTCGGGGAAGACGGTGGCGACGGCCGCGCCCGGATGGGTGCGGGCGGCCCACGCGGCGACGCGTGCGACGGCGCCGGTGCTCCAGCCGCCGCTGACGAAGTTGCCCCGGGCGAGGCGCCGGCAGGCGTCGGCGGCCTCGGCCGGACCGATCCAGTGGACCTCGTCGAAGACGTCGTACGCCACGTTGCGCGGAAGGATGCTGCTGCCGAGCCCGCGCATCAGGCGGGGTGCCGCGGACTGCCCGAAGATCGTGGAGCCGGTGGAGTCGACGGCGATCATGCGCAGGGCGGGCCAGTGCCTGCGCAGCGGTCCGGCGATCCCGGCACTGTGCCCGCCGGTGCCGACGCTGCACACGAGGATGTCCAGGTGGTCGAGCTGCGTGGCCAGTTCGGCGGCGAGGGAGGCGTAACCGGCAGTGTTGTCGGGGTTGTTGTACTGGTCGGGCCAGTACGCATCGGGCAGTCGGCCGAGCAGGTCGTGCAGTCGTTCCAGGCGGGCGCCCTGCCAGCCGCCCCGTTCCGCGGGACGGTCGACGAGCTCCAGCCGGGCGCCGTAGGCGCGTAGCAACTGCCGCATGGACGGTTCGAGTTCACTGTCGCCGACGAGGACGACGGGGTGGCCGAGCGCCTGCCCGGCGAAGGCGAGACCTATACCGAGGGTGCCGGAGGTGGACTCCACCACGGGTGCTCCGGGGCGCAGTTCGCCGCGTTCCTCGGCTCCGAGGAGCATCGACACCGCGGCCCGTGCCTTCATACCGCCGACGGCGTGCCCTTCGAGCTTGGCCCAGAAGCCGGGGTGGGGCGCCGGGAGACCTGTCGTGATCCTGGCCAGCGGGGTGCGGCCGAGGAGTGCGAGGAGTTCGCGGTGGGGAGCGAGGGCCTGCGGTGCTGCTGTGGTCACAGAGTGCCTCCGTCGTCCGCCGGGTGGTCGTGTTCGGTACCGGGGCCGACATCGCCCGCCCGGTAGCGGTGGACGGTGCCGGGTCCGCCGTCGAGCCAGAAGAAGGGGTACGGCTCCGCGCAGACCGCGGCCACTCCGGCGCCGAGGAAGCGGGGCAGCACCGCGCTCCCTGTCTGGGCGAACATGACGAGGGGCTTGCCGTGGTCCAGGGCGTGCCGACGCAGCGGATCGAAGGTTCCGTTGCCGAGCGTCATGCCGGAGGCCAGCACGGCGTCGCAGCGTGCGACTCCGTCCATGGCGTCGGTGGCGACGGTTTCGCCCCATTCGGTGGTGCCGCCCTTCAGGTCGCACGGCAGGACGGTGAGGCCCCGTGTGCGCAGTTCGGCCAGCAGGGAGTTGACGACGCCGACCACGAGGACGGTGCCGCCGGGTGCGACGGCCAGCAGGTCGACGACGGCCTTCGCCCGCGCACGGGAGCGCTCGATCGACGTCCCGGCGGGTACGGCCACGGCGTGCGCACCGTCCGCCCGGGTGTGGGGCAGGACGTCCATCAGGTAGGCGTCCAGCGCCGCGACCCGTACCGGCAGCAGCGGATGGGCGAGGAGGCCGGCCACGTCCGCACCGGCGCACTCGTCGACCGTCCCGGCAGGGAGCGCGCCGGGTTCGACGGAGCACGAGCCGACGGCCCGGCCGAGCCGGAGGCTGAGCACCTCGTTGCGGTACCCGCCGCGCCGCCCGTCGTGCCGTACGGCCTGGGACGTCGTGAAGGCCACGGCGATCCGGCGGGTACGGGGATCCGGACCCAGTTCCCCGGCCAGTGCGCGGTGCACGAGCACGTCGAAGGTGAGGGTCTCGGCCTCGGTGGGAGGGGTCCTCGTCATGACCGCACCAGCCGGGGGCGCAGGCCCGCGAGCAGCGACTCGACGCGTTCACGGGCACCGAGTCCTACGGTGTCGCCCGCCATGACGTGGCCCAGGTAGGCGTTGTTGCTGTCCACCGCCTCGACCGTCCGTCCCGGCTCGGCGAGCTGGACCTCGAGCACTCCGTCGGCGTCGCGCATCCCGGCGGCGCCCTCGACGGAGGCGAGCGTGCCCGTGGTGTCAGGGACCAGGAATCCGATGGCGGCGCTGCGCAGTCCGGTGTCGCGCCGAAGGAGATCGGGCCGGCGGCCGAGCGCCACGTCGACACAGGCGGCGGCGAGGTCGATGCCGGTGACGTGACGTACGAGTTCGGTGATGCGGTTTCCCGCGGGGCGCGGGTTGACCTCCACGACGCGCGGCCCGTCGGCGGTCAGTTTGATCTCGGTGTGCGCCACGACGTCGTCGAGTCCGAGTGCGGCTCCGGCGCGTACGGCGGTGTCCGCGACGGCGGCGATCCCGTCGGGCGTGAGGTCGGCGGGGAACATGTGACCGGTCTCAACGAAGGCCGGCGCACCGCCGACGCTCTTGTCGGTCACCCCGACGACATGGACGGTGCCGTCGTACGTCACGGTCTCGACGCTGACTTCGGGGCCCCGGAGGAACTCCTCGAGGAGGATGTGGGCCGTGCGGCGCTGTCCACGGGCGTTGACGGGGAACGCTTCCAGGGCACGGCAGGCCGCGGCCAGTTGTGCCGCGTCGTCCACCCGCCGGACGAGCATGCCCGCGCACAGGTCCACCGGCTTGACCACCAGCGGGTAGCCGATGTCCCGCGCGGCCACGTCCGCGGCGACCGCGTTCTCGCAGACCGCGAACCGGGGTCCCGGGACACCTGCGTCGGCCAGGATCCGGCGGGTGGCGTCCTTGCGGCAGGCGTTCTCCATCGCGACAGGTGCCGGACCCCGCAGACCGAGCCGGGCCGCGATACGGGCGGCCGCGGGCAGGTAGTAGTCGCAGGAGGTGATCACCCCGTCGAAGGGGAGGGCTCCGTGCAGCCGCTCGGCCAGCGGAAGCAGCGCGCCGAGGTCATTGGTCGGTGCGGTGACGACGTTCCGTGCGGTGAGCAGCGGATGGGCCGTGCCCTCGGGTGCGGAGCGGAGGTAATGCTGCAGGTCGCGGGTGAGGAAGGTGAAGTGATGCCCACCCTCACCCAGAGCCCGCGGCAGCAGCCTGCTCATCGATCCGACCCAGCTCTCGACCACCAACAGGTGAGCCACGAGCTCCCCCTTCTCACAGTGCCGTTGGGAATGGCGGGCAGGCAGATCTCACCCCTGCACGGGGGCTGCCCTGTCCGACGCTTCACACGCTATCGATAATCGTTTTCATTGTCATCTAAGACTTCGTCACGCCCTTCCGTGCACCGCTTCCGTTGCGGTGCGCCCTCGACCGGAGTGGAATTGCGTACAGGGACCCGGAACGGGCGCGACGAACCCCGGCGCCCCGCGGACGCGGCGGCAGCCCCACCCACCCCCGGATCGAAAGGAAGACACCATGAGCGACACCGACCGGGGGGACGACGTCTACCAGCCCCAGGAACCGGAAGCCTCCGACCCCGACGACCTGCTCGATGTGGAGGACACCCTGGACACCACAGGGGTCACCGACGTCCTCGACGAGGGGTACACACCGCCCGAGCGGCCGTGGGCGGTGAACGACGAAGGCACCACCGCGACGGAAGGACACACGGGCCAGTCCCTCGACACCCGTCTGACCAGGGAGGTTCCCGAGGTCTCCGAAGACGGCGACGGGCCGGGAGATCTGGCCGACGGTGACGGCGAGCTCTACGACACGGAAGTGGGCACCGACCGCGCCGGCCGCCTCACCCAGGGTGGCGACGGCCACGTCCCGGCCACCCTCACCGCCCAGGACGTCGGCATCGACGGTGCGGCGGCATCGGCCGAGGAAGCGGCGATGCACGTGATTCCCGAGGAGGAGGACCTCCTGGGCGAGGAGACCGCCCGCTGAACACCCACCCGCCGAAACCCGTATCCCTGACCGGCATCCCCGAACAGATTGCAGGAGCACCCACATGAGCGGCACTGCGCAGATCGGCGTCACAGGACTCGCGGTGATGGGCCGCAACCTCGCCCGTAACTTCGCCCGCAACGGCTTCACCGTCGCCGTGCACAACCGCACCACCGCGAAGACCGACGCCCTCGTCGAGGAGTTCGGCCAGGAGGGCACGTTCGTCGCCGCGCACACCCCACAGGAGTTCGTCGCCGCCCTGGAGCGCCCCCGCCGCCTGGTGATCATGGTCAAGGCGGGTGAGCCGACCGACGCCGTGATCAAGGAGTTCGCCCCGCTCCTGGAGGACGGCGACGTCATCATCGACGGCGGCAACGCCCACTTCGAGGACACCCGGCGCCGCGAGAAGGAGCTGCGCGAACGCGGGATCCACTTCGTCGGCGTGGGCATCTCCGGCGGCGAGGAGGGCGCGCTGAACGGGCCGAGCATCATGCCGGGCGGTTCCGAGGAGTCCTACGCGTCCCTGGGACCGATGCTGGAGAAGATCGCCGCCAAGGCGAAGGACGGCTCACCGTGCACCACCCACATCGGGCCGGACGCCGCCGGGCACTTCGTGAAAATGGTCCACAACGGCATCGAGTACGCGGACATGCAGCTCATCGCTGAGGCGTACGACCTGTTGCGGTCCGTCGCGGGCTACTCCCCCGCCCGGATCGCCGAGACTTTCCGCAGCTGGAACACCGGGCGCCTCGACTCCTACCTGATCGAGATCACGGCCGAGGTGCTCGCCCACACGGACGAGGCGACGGGGCGGCCCTTCGTCGACATCGTGCAGGACCGGGCGGAGCAGAAGGGCACCGGCCGCTGGACCGTGCAGATCGCGCTCGACCTGGGTGTGCCGGTGTCCGGGATCGCGGAGGCCGTCTTCGCCCGCTCCCTGTCGGGCCACGCCGATCTGCGTGAGGCGGCCCGTGGTCTGCCGGGACCTTCCGCCACCGCACTGGACGAGGCGGACGCGGCGGCCTTCGCCGACCGGGTCGAGCAGGCGCTGTACGCATCGAAGATCGTCTCGTACACGCAGGGCTTCCACCAGATCAGGGCGGGCAGCGACGCCTACGGCTGGGACATCGACCTCGGGGCGGTGTCGGCGATCTGGCGGGCCGGGTGCATCATCCGCGCCGCGTTCCTGGACCGGATCCGGGCCGCGTACGACACCCGCCCCGACCTGCTGAGCCTGCTCTCCGACAAGCAGTTCGCCGAGGAGATCGGCGCGGCACAGGACGACTGGCGCTCGGTGGTCGCCGAGGCCGTACGCCAGGGTGTGCCGACCCCCGGTTTCGCCGCGGCTCTCTCGTACTACGACGGGCTCCGCGCCGACCGGCTGCCGGCGGCGCTCACCCAGGGCCAGCGGGACTTCTTCGGGGCCCACACCTACCGGCGCACGGACCGCGAGGGCTCGTTCCACACGCTCTGGGGCGGCGACAGGTCGGAGACCGCCACCGGCTGACAGGAGCGGTGTCTTCGCCCGGCCGGACCGCCCGGGGTGCGGCCGGGACGGGGCTGTGGATAAGTGGCAGGGAGCCCTGCCACCACCCACGGAGTGCGCGCATGCCCGAGGCCGTCCCGGATCCCGTCGCCGTCCAGCCCGTCGTCACGCCGCTGACCAGCGCCGCGCTGGTCCTGGTCGCCACGATCGAGCCGGGGGGCGAGTCCGCGGTGCGCGAGGTGCTGCCCGATCTCGCCGCCTTCGCCCGCTCGATCGGCTTCCGGGTGCCGAGCGCCGGGCTGGCGTGCGTGACGGGTTTCGGCTCGGACGCCTGGGACCGGCTGTTCTCGGGTCCCAGGCCGGCCGCTCTGCATCCGTTCCAGGAGTTGCGGGGTCCGCGGCATCATGCTCCGGCCACCCCCGGCGATCTGCTGTTCCACGTCCGGGCGGAACAGATGGACGTCTGCTACGAGTGGGCGTCCCAGCTGCTCAGCAGGCTGGGCGGCGCGGTGAAGGTCGTCGACGAGGTCCACGGGTTCCGCTACTTCGACCACCGGGATCTGCTCGGCTTCGTCGACGGTACGGAGAACCCCGTGGGCAAGGACGCCCTGACCGCGGCCCTGGTCGGCGACGGCGATCCCGACTTCGCGGGCGGCAGCTACATCATCGTGCAGAAGTACCTCCACGACCTCACCGGCTGGAACGGTCTCAGCACCGAGCAGCAGGAACGGATCATCGGCCGCACCAGGTTCAGTGACATCGAGCTCGCCGACGACGTCAAGCCCGCCGACTCCCACGTCGCGCTGAACACCATCACCGATCCGGACGGCACCGAACACGACATCCTGCGCGCCAACATGCCGTTCGGCAGCTTCGAACAGGGCGAATTCGGCACGTACTTCATCGGGTACGCCGCCGATCCCGGGGTGACCGAGCAGATGCTCCGCAACATGTTCCTCGGCAGCCCGCCCGGCACTCACGACCGCATCCTCGACTTCTCCACGGCCGTCACCGGCACGCTCTTCCACGCCCCCAGCGCCGATTTCCTCGACGCCCCTCCGCCGTTGCCCGCCCCCGCCGGTTCCGAGGCCCTGCCGGAGCCGGCGTCCGCGCCGGTGCCGCAGTCCCCGTCCGCCGCCGCGGTCCGTGACGGTTCGCTGCGCATCGGCAGCCTGCAAGAAAGCTCCCCATGATGAACAACCTCCACCGCGAACTGGCCCCCGTCACCGGCGCCGCCTGGGACCAGATCGAAGAAGAAGCCCGGCGCACCTTCAGCCGCCATGTCGCCGGCCGTCGTGTGGTGGACGTCCAGGACCCGGCAGGTCCCGGTCTGGCGGCCATCGGCGACGGGCACCTGCGCGACATCGACCCGCCCACCCCCGACGTGATCGCCCGCGCCCGTACGTCCACGCCCGTCATCGAGTGGCGGGTGCCGTTCACGGTGACCCGCGCGGCCGTCGACGACGTGGAACGCGGCTCGGAGGACAGCGACTGGCAGCCCGTCAAGGACGCGGCCCGCACCTGTGCGTTCGCCGAGGACATGGCCGTCATCGACGGGTACGCGGCGGCCGGCATCACGGGCCTGCGGGACGGTTCCTCGCACACCCCTCTCGCGCTTCCCGCCGACGCCCGGGACTACCCGGCCGCCGTGAGCCAGGCACTGACCCGGCTGCGGCTGGCCGGTGTCGACGGGCCGTACCGGCTGCTCCTCGGCGCCGACGCGTTCACCGAAGCCACCGAGACCTCCGACCACGGCTATCCGGTGGCCACCCATCTGGCCCGGGTGCTCGACGAACCGATCCTGTGGGCGCCCGCGGTCAAGGGCGGGGTGCTGCTGTCCACCCGCGGCGGCGACTTCGAACTGTGTCTGGGCCAGGATCTGTCCATCGGCTACCTGGACCACGACGCCACGGACATCCGGCTCTACTTCCATCAGGCCTTCACCTTCCGGATGCTGACGCCCGAGGCAGTGATCGGGCTCATCGCCTGACGCGCGTGCCCGGGACCGGCGGCCGGGAGCAATCGCGTGCCCAGGGCCTGCGCAGGACCGACACTGGCCGTATGACGTCGACGACTCCCGTGAGCGAAACGGATTCCCTGCGCACCCCGTCCTCCACCAGGTTCACCGAGACGATCCGCCGGGCGGTCGCCGACGGTCTGCTCAGCGAGGAACAGCCCGTCGCGGGCTTCCTCGACGCGGACGGCGTGCGCGACTCCGTCGCCGCGCTGCACGACGCGTTCGCGGCCGTCCCCGGGGTACGGGTGCTGCACACCTTCGCGGCCAAGGCCGCGTCCCTGGTCCCCGTACTGCGGTTGCTCGCCGACTGCGGCATGGGGTGCGAGGTGGCGAGCCCCGGCGAGCTGAGGCTCGCCGTCGAGGCGGGATTCGCCCCGGCGAAGATCGTCCTCGACTCGCCCGCCAAGACCCGCGACGAACTCCGGCTGGCCCTGTACCTCGGCGTCGCCGTGAACGCCGACAGCTTCTCCGAGCTCCGCCGCATCGGGGAACTGCGTTCGACCGGATCGGCGTCCGTGATCGGGCTGCGGATCAATCCGCAGGTGGGAGGTGGTTCCATCGGGGCGATGAGCACAGCCACCCCCACATCGAAGTTCGGTGTCGCCCTGGGTGATCCGGGCGTCCGCAAGCAGGTGGTCGAGGCGTTTGCCGAGCGCCCCTGGCTGACCCGGCTGCACGCCCATGTCGGCTCGCAGGGCTGCCCGCTCGAACTCATCGCGGAGGGGATCGCCGAGACCTACCGGCTCGCCGAGGAGATCAACGAGTCGGTGGGCACCCAGCAGATCACCGGCATCGACATCGGCGGCGGGCTGCCCGTCAACTTCGACGACGACGACGTCCGCCCGTCCTTCACCGACTACGTCGCGGCGCTCCGCGCGGAGGTCCCGGGCCTGTTCGACGGCCGGTATGCCCTGGTCACCGAGTTCGGCAGGTCCCTGCTCGCCAAGAACGGCTTCATCGGGGCGCGCGTCGAGTACACGAAGGACGCGGGCGGACGCCGTATCGCACTCACCCACGCGGGGGCGCAGATCGCCACCCGTACGGTCTTCATGCCCGACGCCTGGCCGCTGCGGGTCGGCGCCTTCGACGCCGAGGGCCGCCCCCGGACCGGGCCGCCGATGGTCCAGGACGTGGCGGGGCCCTGCTGCTTCGCCGGAGACGTCGTGGCCCACGCCCGGGAACTGCCCGAACTGCGGGAGGGCGACTTCGTGGTCCTGTACGACACCGGGGCGTACTACTTCTCGACCCACTGGGCCTACAACAGCCTGCCCCGCCCCGCCGTGTACGGCTTCGTCGACGACCCGGGCGGAGGCGGTGTGCGCTTCGCTCCGGTCCGGGACGCGCAGTCGCTGGACTCGGTGGCGGCGGAGAGCGGGCTGGGCCACGCAGCCGCGCTGGTGGGCCTGAGCGCGGGAGCGACCCATGAAAAACAGTAGCCATGTACATAATATCTATGTACCGTATTTCTCATGAGCAGCACACCCTCCAACAGCACTCCCGAAGGGCCGACACCCGGGTTTCTCGTCTGGCGCCTCTCCATGAAGTGGCGCGTAGCCGTGGACAGGGCGCTGGCTCCACTGGGCCTCACGCACGCGCAGTACTCGCTGGTGGGATCGCTCCACGGCATGCAGCGGTCCGGCGTACGCCCCAGCCAGCGCCGCCTCGCGGACCACACAGGCCTCGAACCCCTGTACGTCTCCAAGCTGGCCCGCTCCCTGGAAACGGCCGGCCTGGTGGAGCGCACACCCGACCCTGCCGACACCCGGGCGGTCCAGCTGGCCCTCACGGACGAGGGCAGCGCGGTCGCACTGCGAGCGGTCGAGGTGGTCCGGGAGCTCATGGACCGGCTGCTGGCACCGCTGGGCGGGCCGGCCGGATCGGAGGCGGAAGCGTTCACCCGGACGCTGACAGCACTGCTGGACGAGCCGAACACTTCCAAGGAGCAGCCATGACCAGCACCATCACCGTCAACGGCCAGATCATCGGCAGGGCCCACTACGCCACGCGAGCCGTGCTCGAACGTGTCCTGGCCCGGTCCGGAATCACGTTCCACCAGGCGGTGGCGCTCAACGCGACCGCCGACGACGGCGGCGCGACGGAGCGCCACCGGCTCACCGACCGTATGACCGGCACCCTCAAGGTCGACGCGGACACGGCTACAGCTGCGATCGACACGCTCATCGCGTCCGGGCTCCTCGCGGACACCGGCTCCCGCCTGGCACTCACGACGAGCGGCAGCGCTCTCCAGCACGACATCCGGACCGGGACAGCCGAGATCACCGCCGGTCTCTACGCGGACCTGTCCGCCGAGGACCTGGCCACGGCCGGGCGCGTCCTGGCCACGGTCACGGAGCGGGCCGACGCGGTACTGGCCGCCGGGTGACGCGGCGCCCGCGGCTCATCCCGCGGGCTGCGGCGAGGGCTCCGGCTCGGGCACGGGCTCCGGGTTCGGGCTCGGCGGCGCCGGAATCGGATCCGGAGCCGGACCGGGCGGTACGGGACCCGGCCGCACGGGCGGCGGCGAAGGCACCGGCGTCGGTGGCCCCGGCACGGGCGGCGGCGTCGGCGCGGGCGGTACGGGGTCGGGATACGGGTGGGTCATCTCGGGCCTCCAGACTGCGGCGAAAGGCGGAGTGGATCTCATCTCCACCGTCTCCCCGTGCGGCTGCCCGCGCCTGCCGAGTCCATACGTACGGACCGTGCGACTGGAGGTCGCAGGGGTCAGAGCAGCTCGGGATGCGACTCGAGCTGCTTCCTCGCCCCTTGCACGAGCTCTTCGGGGGCCTCGGGCGCCTGCTCGGGATGACGCTGGGCCCATTTGGCGACGTACGGGCAGAGGGGGACGACGGGAACACCCTCGCGCGCGGCCATGACGTAGAACTCGGCGGCCAGGGCGCCCGCGATGCCCTTGCCCGCGTGCTCCGGCTCCACGACGGTGTGCACGGCGACGAGGGCACCGGGCTCGGGGTGCATCACGAAGTACGCGATGACCCCGATGGCCTTTCCGTCCTCGTACGCCTCCAGCCTGCCGCATTCCCGGTCGTCCCGGATCTCGACTGCGGTGTCTCCTGCTGCCATGGCGGCTACTCCCTCGATCCGGTACGGCGCGGGCGGGGCGGGTGGCGTCAGCCGTGCGCGGGAACGGCGTGCGGGCTGCGCTCGGTGCGGGTGCCCGGCACCGGCGCCGAGGCATCCGTGCCCAGAGCGACCACGCGGTTGTCGGCGTCGACGTGCACGATGCTCGGCGTGAGCGCACGGGCCTCCGCGTCGTCGACCTGGGCGTAGCTGATGAGAATGACCAGATCGCCGGGGTGCACGAGGTGTGCTGCCGCCCCGTTGATCCCGATGACGCCGGAACCGCGTTCACCCTCGATGACGTACGTCTCGAGCCGGGCACCGTTGTCGATATCCACAATATGGACAAGTTCGCCGGGAAGCAGATCGGCGGCGTCCATCAGATCGGCATCAACCGTCACAGATCCGACGTAGTGCAGGTCGGCCTGGGTCACCGTGGCCCTGTGGATCTTCGACTTGAACATGGTACGCATCATCGAGGCACTCCAGAATCTAGGCTCCCTGCCTGCGTATATGCAGGTCAAGTGCGGTGCCCATACCTTACATCGAGACGCTTGTCCGGTCAGCTCCCCCAGGCTCTTCGGAACTCGTCCTGACCGCTCGTCACCGACCACGTCCCCACGCCGTCGGTGCCGGAGCGGATCGTCAGGGAGCGTAGCGGGAATGTTCGATGTGCCAGACGTAGGAGGCGGCGACGGCCTCCAGAGCCCGAGCGTGATCGGCAAGCTCTCCGACGGAACCGGTGGTGAGATCGGTGATGCGGCTGCGCAGGATGACGGCCTCGTCTTCACACATCCGGGCAGCTCGCCGGAAAGCCGTCTCGAGGTCGCAGTCGTACTCACGCATCAGTAGCGTGGGCAGGCTCAGCGGGCTCGGCCCCTCGTGGGCTGCCTCCTTCGCATAGGAAGCGACATCGTTGATCCATCCGGCGAGGTCGGCCACGGCCGACTCCAACTCCCGGACCGCCGCCGAGGAACGCTGCTGCCGGGTGAGTTCGTATCCGCGCGCTACCTCCACGGCAGCCATGACGGTGCGTACGAAGACCGTGTGGGGACGCATGGCCCGGTAGTCGCGGAGCGTGACGTGGCCGGGGGTGTGGAGGTGGTGCGCCTCCCAGAGGATTCCGAAGAGGTTGTCGCGCAGGTGGGCGGTGATCCTCAGGTACTGCGTGGGCGTGGCCCTTTCCTCGAAGCGGACCAGGAGGTCTCGCAGGGAGGCGCCGAAGACACTCGGCTCGGCGGCGGACTGTTCGTCGTGGTGTCCGGCGAGCAGCTCGATGAATTCGCCGCTTCTGCGGACCAGTCCGGCGAGGTCGTCGGCTCCCGCGGTCTCGCCGCAGGTGTCGTCGAACGCGGTCAGCCACAGGAAGAGGTCCGCGCAGAGAAAGAGGCTGCCGATGTCGGCCGTCGGGAGGGTGCGGGCGATGCCCCGGCTCGTGATGTTGCACAGCGCCCTTCGCGCGCGCGGCGAGCCGATCAGGGGATAGGTGTCGAGCCAGTCGTTGGTGTGCCGCTCGATGGCGTCCACGTGAGGGCTGATGGGGAACGGGCCCGGGAAGGAGTCGCGGAGGTCCGGCATCGGCAGTGCGGCGGGGCGCGAAGGAGACGTCTTCGAAGGGAAGTCACTCATGCCGCGGCCTCCACGACCGCGGGCTTCCTGACCTCGATGATCATGTCGAGGGAGGACGGGTGCACGGTGATCTCGGGTACCGGGCGGACCGGCTTCCCGGGAGCTGGGCGCAGTCGCCACCGGGACGCGACGAGTGCCGTGATGACGACGGCCTCGGTCAGGGAGAACTGGTCGCCGATGCACATCCTCTTGCCGACCCCGAACGGGATGAAGGCTCCTCGCGGCGGCTGGGGCCGTTCCGGCAGCCAGCGGTCGGGGTCGAAGCGCAGTGGTTCGGGAAACAGTTCTGCGTCCCGGTGCATGGCGTAGGGGCTCCACATGACGTCTGTCCCTGCCGGCAGGCGGAATTCGCCGAGTTCGACGGGCGAGATGGCCTGCCGGGTGAGGATCCAGGCGGGATTGTGCAGACGCAGTGTCTCGTCGATGAGCCTGCGGGTGAAGACGAGTTGGGGGATGTGTTCGAGGGTGATCGGTTCGCCGGCGAGCACCGAGTCGACTTCCTCGTGCAGTCGGCGCTCCAGTTCCGGATTGCGGCCCAGCTCGTGGAAGAGCCAGGCCAGGGTGACCGCGGTGGTCTCGGATCCTGCGGCGAGCAGCGCTGTGACCTCTGCCATGACCTCCGCGTCGCTCAGGTGGCCGCCGGTCTCGTCGGGGACGGTCATGAGCAGGGACACGAGGTCGTTGTGCGCGTCGGGGTTCGCCCGGTGGTCGGCGATGACGGCCGTGATCGCCTCGCGCAGTACGGCGTTGGCTGCCTGTGCCCTGCGGTTGCCGCGGGTCGGCAGCCGTTCCAGGGCCGAGATGGGCACCATGGCGTGCGTCAGCGCCGCCTTGAACACGGTGTCGACGCTGTTGAGGATCTTCTGTGCCGGTCCGGGTTCCGGGGTGGAGGAGAACAGGGCAGCCATGACGACGCCTTGGGCCATCAGCTGCATTTCGTTGCACACGTCGATGGTTCGGTGGTGGTGCCACCCCGAGATGAACGGTTCCACGGTGTCCCGCATCGCCTCGATGTAGCCCTTGACCTGTTCGCGGTGGAGGGCCGGGGACATCATGCGCCGTCGGTTCAGGTGCTGCTTCCCCTCTGCGACAGGCAGCGGGTTACCGCCGAAGAGCTTGAGCTTTTCGAAGAGCAGCCCCTTGTTGAAGTGCTGGGAATGCCGGGTGAGTACGTCGTGGAGCAACTCGTGCGAGTTGATCACCACCATCGGCTTGGGGCCGATGTTCATGCGCACGATGGGCCCGTAGGAGCGGAGTTTCTGGACGTATGCCAGCCGGTCCCTGATGAGAGGTACCGCGTGTCCTACGAGTGGCAGTCGACCCGGTGCGGTCGGCGGCAGATACTTCTCGGCGCTCAAGTGCCTGTCCTCATTGCTGGATGATTCACGGGTGTCCGTAGTGATGGTCGAGCGGCTCAGAGGTGACGGATCCGCAGCATCTCCCGCGCTGCGAGGATCTCGGCTTCGATCATCGCGGAGGGCGCGTAGAGGGTCTTGTCGTGCCACAGGGCAGGGTGTCGGGTGCCGGCGTCCCGGACGGCGTCCAAGTACGCCTCCGCACGATCGAGGGCGCGGACCTGGCCGCGTCCGGGTGTGGGAGGGGCTGTGGAGAGCAGGATCTTGACGGCGTACGCGGTCTCCTCGGCGGTACCGCCCCAGACGCCCCATGAACCGTCGTCCCGCTGGGTGTCCGCTGTCCAGGCGACGGCTCGCGCGACCGCGGCGGAGGCATGATGTCCGCCGTGCTGGGCCAGTGCGCTCACGCACCGCTCGGTGGAGTAGTACGGAGAGGCGTGCCACTTGTCGGGCCAGTGTCCTTCGGCCCTCTGCTGGCCGATCAGCCAGTCGCACAGCTTGTCCGCGCGGGGATCGTCGATGCCGTCCTCCGGGGGGAGGCGTCGCGAGCAGCCGGCCAGTGCCTGGAGTGCGTGGGCATTCGCTGTGACCGACCCGGTGTCCTCACCGATGTAGCAGTCGAAGTGGCTGCCGTTGTGGAACGCGTCGAGCGGGCCGGGCCCGTACGGTCGGCCGACCAGTGACGCCACCAGCACGGCCATGGCGGTGTCGTCGGCGTCCTTCATGAGGCCGGGTGCGCCTCGTACGCCTTCGGGATCGTAGATTTCGTCGACCCACCTGCGCATCGTGGGCAAGGTGGCGGTCGGCAGTCCGGCCCGGGCCAGCGCAGCGGCTACCCAGAGCCGTTCGAAGACACGGATCGGGGCTGCTTCGGGGAAGAGGCCGTCGTATCGATGTGCGACGGGTTCCAGGTGCGCGACAGCCTGCTTCACGGCGGCAGGTGTACGTGATGCGGCCCAGGCGGCGGTCGCGGCCGGTGAGCTCCCCAGGAGACCGTCGATGTCGGGTGTGAGAGTCCGGGGTATGTGCCCGGCTATGCCTTCGAAGGTGTGGTGGAGCTTCATGGGAAGGGCACCCGCTGCCTTGAACCGTGCGGCGACGTACGCGGGTGCTCCCTCGTGATACCCGCCCGGTGTCGCCAAGGGGTCTGCCACGGCTCCGCCGAGGCCCGGCACCTCTTCGGAGGCGAGGGCCAGGTGTTCGTTGACCTTGGAGATCAGACCGGGAACGAGGAGCTCGGCTGCGGCCGTGTCGGGCCACGGGCCGTCCGGCGGAAGGGCGCGCAGCGCGGTCAGACCTCTGGCCGCTGCGCCGGTGAGCCGGGACCTGACGTCCCCGGAGACGGTGGCCCGCCGGAGAACCGCCAAGGCGGCCTCCACCCCACTGAGTGTCGGGAGCAGACGATAGGGCTCCGGGCCTTCACCCCAACTGCCGTCGGATGCCTGCTCATCGAGCAGATATCCGACCCGTCGCGCCTCACCGGGCAGCCAGGGTGCCGCTGAGATGACACGGGCTGTCTCGTACAGGGAGGGCCGGACACTGCCCCACCTGTCCTGGTCGACCCTGGCCGCCAGATCTGCGGCCTGCTCGGGAAAGGTCGTACCGGCGTGCGCGTTGCTCATGGGGGTGATGTCCTCCTGATGGTCGGGATACATGGGGATGGGCGATGCCGCCCTTATGCCTGGCGTGTGGTCGCGGCGTCGGCGAGCCGGCGCAGGGAGGCCGTCGTGACGCCCGGGAAGGGGGCCTCGTCCAGGGCCGCGAGCGCGGTGGTCCGTCGCACGGCGATCATTTCCTCCACGCTCTCCCGGGCGCCTGTGGAGTCGAGGACGGTACGGACCTCGTGGGCCTGGTCCTCGTTGAGGTCGCTCCGGCCGACGAGGCTGCGCAGGGTGCTCAGCTCGGCGGGAGACGCTCGTTGCACCGCGAGTGCCATCAGTACGGTGCCCTTGCCGGCACGTAGGTCGTCGAGTACCGACTTGCCTGTGTCGACGGAATCACCGAAGACGCCGAGCAGGTCGTCGCGCAGCTGAAACGCTTCTCCCAAAGGGATTCCGAAGGCGGTGCACGCTTCCAGTACCGGTGGGGCGGCGCCGGCCAGTGCGGCCCCGATGTGCAGAGGGCGCTCTATCGTGTATTTCGCCGTCTTGTACCGGATGATGTGCAACGCCGTCTCGACGTCGTCGGACAGACGGCCGGTGGTCTGAAGATCCAGGAGCTGGCCGTACATGACCTCACTCCGCATTTTCGCCAGGAGCGGCCGCACCTGGGCAAGTCGGCGAGGGGCGGCCCCCGCTGTCTCCAGCAGTTCGTCGGACCACACGAGCGCCAGATCTCCGAGGAGTACGGCGGCGCCGAGGCCGTGGGCCTCGGCCCTGTCGCGGCGCCCACCGCTGTCGGTGTAGGCCGTGGCCAGCGCGCGGTGGGCGGACGGCTGCCCGCGGCGGATGTCGCTGTCGTCCATGACATCGTCGTGTATCAGGGCGAACACCTGGAAGAGTTCGAGACTGGCAGCCGCGCGTACGGCGGCCGCCGGGTCTCCTGTCGCCCCTGCCGCCTGCCATCCGTAGAGGCACAGCCGGGAACGCAGGCGCTTGCCGCCTGCCAGGAGCCTGCGGAGGGTGGACGTCAGGTGCAACAGCTCGGTACCCGGCGCCGTTCGGTCCTTGGAGTCCAGGAAGCCCGTCAGGGCGGAGCCCACCTTGTGGTGCAGAGGAGAGAGGTCAGGGAGGGCGGGAAGTATTTCCGTCATCGGTCGATCCCTTAATCGAGAGCCGTCGTGATGTTTTTCGTGCGCACAGGGGACGGGCCCGGGACAAGGACTCTCCTGGATGACGCGGTGGTGCCGGCCGCTTCTACGGACGGCACCACCGCGTCACAACGGCCGTGTGGAGCTAGGCCGATGGCCTCGACGTCGCGCTGAAGTCCGCATCCGCGGTGGCCGACCCGTCCTTGTTCCTGGGATCGACGGGACTCCGGGACCAAGGCGTTGCCCCCTTGGCGTCGGGGGTCAGCGGGGTGAACCGTGCGGGCAGCGCGGTGAGTGTCCGGTGAACGGCCCCGGCCCGGTAGGCGAGTTGGTCCTTGGGAACAGCCAGTTCGATGTCCGGCAGATAGCTGACGAGCCGTTCGATCGCCGTGGTGGCGATGAGCAGTGCCACGTCACTGGCGGGACAGGCATGTGGACCGGCTGCGAAGGCCAGGTGCGCCTTGGTACCCGAACGGTAGCCGTCCGACGGGGTGCCCGAGTGGGGACAGGTGTTCGCGGCGGCGTACGAGACCATGACGGGCGAGCCCGCGGCGATGGCGGTCCCGTGGAAGTTGATGTCCTCCTTGGGCACGTGGAAGCTGTAGTTCGCCAAGGGCGACTCGTTCCACAGCGCGTCGTTGATCGCATGCTGGATGGGCAGACTGCCCGTGGTCAGCGTGCCGAAGTAGCGCTCGTCACTCAGCATGCGCACGAGTGTGTTCGCGATGAGGTTGACCAGCGGCTCGTTACCCGCGCCGAGCGTGATCAGGATCTGGTTGGTGGCCTCTTCCTGGTTCAGGCCGTTGGGGTGGTCGATGAACCACGAGGTCAGATCCTGGCCGCGCTGGACGGACTTGGTGGCGTAGAGCGTCTGGAGGTAGGCGCCGAACGTCTGCCCCCCGGCCGCCTGCTTCTCCGGATCGCTGTCCATCATCGCCGCGAGAGCCCACACGAGCTGTGGGCCGTGTTCGTCCGGCATGCCGAACAGGGCGTTGAAGATCATCAGGGGCAGCTGCTGCGCGTACTGCCGGACGAGGTCGACGTTCCCCGTGTCGGCGAAATCCTGGAGCAGCGTGTCCGCGTACCGGCACGTCAGGGCGCGTACCTCGTGGGGGTCCAGGAGGCCGAAGCTGTCGGTGATCACACGTCGTAGGTGTGCGTGCTGCTCGCCGTCGGCGAAGAAGAGGCTCGGCCGCCACTCCACGAGGGGCCTGATCGGGCTGTCCTGCGGCACCTGGTGCAGCCAACTGCGGGTGTCCTTGGACCATGTGTCCGTGTCCCGCAGGAGTTCGACTGCGGCTTGATAGTCGGTGACCAGATGGACAACGACACCGGGGGCGACCTCGGCGACGCCGACGGGTCCCTGCCGGCGCAGCAGTTCATAGCTGCGCTGGGGGTCGGCAGCGTGCTCGGCCCCGTGGAGGGACACGGGCGCATCGGTCGGGGTGATGGTCACGAGGTTTCGGCTCCGGCTACGGCAGAGGAGATGGAATGGGCGGTAAGGGCGATGAGAGCTTCCAGGCTGCTCTTCATGTCACGTGCGTCGCAGGTGACCAGGGGGGTGGCCGGGTCGAGGTCGAGCTTCGAACGGAGCAGCTCTATCGGGTAGTCGGGTGAGTCAGGGAAGGTATTGACTGCGACTGCGTACGGCAAACCGCGCTCCTCGATGAGATCCATCACCTCGAAGGATTCGTCCAGGCGCCGGGTGTCGGCAAGGACGAGGGCTCCGAGAGCTCCGAAGGCGATGCCCTCCCACAGGGGAAGGAAGCGGCGCTGCCCCGGCGTCCCGTACAGGTACAGGACGATCTTGTTGCCCGGCAGGGTCCGGCGGCCGAAGTCGATGGCCACCGTGGTCGTGGTCTTGTTGCGCAGCCCGACGAGGCTGAGGTCGTCGGTGGTGGCGGCAGCGTCGGTCATGACCTCGTCGGTGTGCAGTGTCGGTATCTCCGACAGCGTTTGTATCGACGTCGTCTTGCCTACACCGATGGGACCGGCGACAAGAATCTTGATGCGCTTGTGCGTCCCCTCCGGCAGGTAGACCGGGCGCGGGCTAGGCGACGAGGAGTTGGCGGAGTCCACTCAGAACCTCTTCCATGACTGCTTTCGACGGACGGTCTGCGCGCAACGCGGAGAGAGCGTCCGGGACCGGGTCGCTCGCCTCTAAATGCCCCTCGCTGACGAGCTGCCCCGCGATCATGAGGCTCGCTCCGACCGGGAGCTTGAGGTAGCCGGCCACCTCGATGACGCTGAGGGAGCCGTCCAGGACAAGCTCGACCATGCGCAGTTGTATCGGTGTGTGATAAGAGGGGAGAGGAAGGCCGGTCGCACGGAGGGCTGTCAGCCTGTCGAGGCTGCCGGCCGTAGGGGCCTCGGAGCCCCCCGTTCCCAGATAGGGCGGAAGCAGCCTCCGCTCCCGACTCATGACAGGCCGTCCTGGGCGCGGGCGGGAACGGACATACTCTGCTGGCCGAGCTTCATGGCCTGGCGGGCCATGGCGCCCGCCACCACGCCCATGGGCATGTCGTCAGTGCCCGCAGCCGCGATCAGGGTGTTGTCCCCGGCCGGCATGACCATATAAATCCCGTGCTCGTTCTGCGTGGTCGCGGTGACGAGCGGTGTGTTCTCCGGCTGGCCCAGGGCCGTATTGGTGGCAGCCCGCGCGGCGGCGTAGAAGGCGGACGTCATCGCGCCTATGCCTTCCGCGTCGTCCCGCCCGAGATTCTCCGAGGTGGCCTGGACCATCCCGTCGCGGGTCATCGTCAGGGCATGCAGGACGCCCTTGATCTCGGTGATGGGTTTCAGGTACCAGGCGGCCTGATCGGGCTGGCTGTAGTTGTTGAGCGTCACGGTGTTTCCTCCGAATCGGTGGTTGCTCGGCCGCTGGCCAGCCCCTCCTGGAAGTCGTTCCAGGTGTCCTGGGCACGGCGAGGATCCTGGGGCCGGTACCGGGGAGCGACATCCTCGGTGGCGGACACCGCAACGGTGCGCCTGTTGCGCTGGGGCAGTTCCGGCGCGGCGTCAGCAGCAGCCGGGCTGCGGCTCGGCTCGGAGGAGGACGCAGGCTGGGCAGGGACGGAGCGCTTGCGGACCTGGGGTGCCGAGGCGGGCAGCGGAGCCATCGCGGAAGGAGGCTTCGCCTCCTCGTTCATCGAGGTGAGCAGGTTCGGCGGAATCGACAGCACGGCACGCACCCCTCCATAGGCGGATTGGTGGTTGATGGAGACGGAGAAGCCGTAGTCGGCCACCAGCCGGCCGACGGCGGCGAAGCCCTGCGACGGTGGGTCACCGAGCTCGGTGAGCATCACTTCCTGCTGGTCTCCCGACAGCAGGCGCGTCCCGCGGATGGTTGCCTCCGCGGTCATGCCCGTGCCCGAGTCGTCGAACGTGATGCACACGTTGCCGTTCCCGGTCTGGATCACGCTGACCTCCACCATCAGGTCGTCGCGTGAATGCTCCAGCGCATTGGCCATCAGCTCCGCACAGGCCATCGCGATGGGCTCGGCGGCACGTCCGACGACGCCGATGTCGGAGGACCGGAGCCGGGAGATGATCTGGATGCGTTCGAAGCCACGCAGTCGCGAGGAAGCGCCACCGATGATCTCGGTCACGTACGTGTCCTTGCGGACGTGTCCCGGCCAAGCCCCGTACGCCACGGCGGACTTCTGCAGGAGCCGCAGAAGCTGCTCGTTGAGGTGGTCCGCCTGGAGCAGCCTGCTCGTCAGGCTCTGCGGAGCGCTGAACTCGTGCTGCAGCTCGTCGATCTCCGTCTGCAGACGGTAGGAGAGCGCCTGCGCGTCCTGGTTCGTGCCTCGCAGGGCGGCCCGGGCAGCAGCGTCCACGCGGCGTCGTTCCTTGAGCAGACTGACCGATACGTGCTCGAGTACGGAGTCCAGGAGAAGACCGTCGTCGGAACCGGCAAAGTTCTCGTGCAGCAGGCCGGGAACGGGGTGGTGCGAACTGATCAGATTCAGTGCCAGCGCGGGCAGCCGCGCGGAGACGAGGTGACGTACCTCGTCACGGAAATCCGCTGCATAGGCTTCGACCTCGTCGGCATGGGTCTCAGCAGATTTCCTTTCCTTCGCTGCCGTCAGCGCACGCCCTTCGGCATCTCGCATACGGGATTCGAAGCCGTCGCGGGCTGATTCATATTCCTTGCCGCGCCGTATGTGTTTCTTGCGCGAGCGTGCCAGCAGCACGACGGCGACGGCCAGAAGGACTGTCACGGCGCCGAGTGCTATGGCGGATTCTGATTCCAAGGTCACGGGAGAGGGGTCCTAGGGTCGGGTTCGAGCTTCCGGGAACTTGCCCGGCGGACACGGTCACAGAAAGGCCGGCTGCCATTTCCGGATACGCCTGGAGGGACTGTCGGGCCTGTGGTCGAGCGGTTCATCCATGGGGTGTGAATGATCCGTGAAGATTGAGAAAGCGGAGGCGACCCTGCCGCTCCTCGGCCGCCGAGGTGGCGCGGAGCCGACGAAGACAGCCACAGGGGCGGCAGCGCGATGCCTGGCGGGCTTTCCCGGTCGACTATCGGACGCCACGTCACAACCACTGTCACGACGGGCCCTTGCACGGGCCGAGGGGCCGTGTCCGGCCATCGGTAACAGGGCGTCAGGATCCATCAGGGCTCCGTTGGGGACGGGGTCACAGGCGATATCCGGGCTCTCCGCCATCGAGCGCGGTGGTGCAGCAGCGACCTGGCATGCCAAATCGCGGTCATTGTACGGGGGTTGAAGCGCTTGCGCAGGGTGGGGCGAGTGCGACAACCGGAACCTATTCAGGGCGAAGTGGATCATCGCCGCAGGGGCCGCGGGCCGCGGACGGGAGCACCTTCCCCGCACGCCACGGGAAGTTCATCACCGCTCATCAGACAGAGAGAGCTCGGATGCGCCAACTCGGATGGTAATTCGCGAGTTGGTGTCGGTTTCGTGATTACGTTCGAGTGAGGTGCGGCGGGTAGCGGGCTTGTGGCTGCTGCTACGGACGGAGCCGGACGAACAATCCGGGCCCGTTTCGATGACGATGCTGCAGCTGACCGGAGGTGAAACGGTGCAGGCCCGGCCCACCGCCCGGTGGGGGCAGGAGACAGCCCGTCAAGGGTCCTCGCTCTGCGCCGCGCCGGCTTTATGGCACCCGCTCCCCGGTCAGTGAGAACCGGGGAATCCCGGACGTGCCTGAATTCATGGACACCCGGACGACAATCCAGGGAGCGGGTTCGTCCCGGACTCGAATCCGGAGAATTCCGGAGAATATCGAGGTCCGGTTCTCCCCCGCGGTGAGCGGAACGAGGCGGTTCCCGCACACGGCACCACCGTCCCCCGGTTCGTCAACGGCGGGGAACGTCTGCGGCGCCTCCGCCCTGCTCTTCGTCGCGATCGGTCTGCCGTACGCAGGAGACGACCACCACGAGCGGCCAGAACGACTGCGCGAAGGTCAGGACGCGCTCGGCGGCTCCAGCCGTGTCGTGCGCGAACAGGGCCAGCAGGAACCAGACACCGCCGATCCACATCAGCACGGTCGCCATGAACGACGGACCCGGGCGAAGACCCCACGGCGTGCTCCGGGCCAGAAGCATGCCCATCGGACGCCGCTCGCCTGCACGGCGTTGGCCCGGGCCCCGCCGTACCGCCAGAATCGGCCAGACCGCGAGAAGCGAGAAGCCGACCGCCACCACCGCGCCGTGGTCCAGGGATCCCCCGCTGCTCGGCGCAGGGAACAGGACCAGCAGCATCGCCGACACCCCTCCGCCGGCCAGCGCCACACGTCCTGGGGGTGCTGCGGACCGCAGCCCGCACGCGGTGATCACATGGCAGGCGCCCAAGGCCACCAGGGCCGAGGTCATCACCCAGTACCCGTCGGCGCCCCTGGCGGCAAGGGTGCTGATCGTTCGCGACGCGGGATCGTAGTCGCGCCCCTGGAGCACTGCCGAGATCGCCCAGCCGCCGACCAGCAGAATCGGAGCGCACACCGAGGAGAAAAGGGCCCACCAGGGGACAGACCGGCGCATCAGAGCACCGTAGAACATCCCGTCCATCGGTTCCCGGCGCACACGCGGCCCCACGGGCCATTCAGCAATGTGGCCTCGCACCGCCCGCCCCGCTGGACAGTGCCGGGGCGGGCGACGGATTCCCTGATGTCAGAGCGACGTCATGACGTGCTTGATCCGGGTGTAGTCCTCGAAGCCGTACGCCGAAAGGTCCTTGCCGTACCCGGACTTCTTGAACCCGCCGTGCGGCATCTCGGCGACGAGTGCCATGTGGGTGTTGATCCACACGCAACCGAAGTCGAGGTTCTTCGACATCCGCATCGCGCGGGCGTGGTCCTTGGTCCACACCGAGGAGGCCAGCGCGTACTCGACCCCGTTGGCGTACTCGAGCGCCTGGGCCTCGTCCGTGAACGACTGGACGGTCATCACGGGGCCGAAGACCTCGTTCTGGATGATCTCGTCGTCCTGCTCGAGGCCGGAGACGACGGTCGGGGCGTAGAAGTAGCCCTTGTCACCGACCCGGTGGCCGCCCGCCTCCACCTTGGCGTGCTCGGGGAGCCGCTCGATGAAGCCGCTGACCTGCGCCAGCTGGCCCGCGTTGTTGAGCGGGCCGTACAGCACGTCCTCGTCGTCCGGCAGGCCGGTCTTCGTGTCGGCGGCAGCCTTGGCGAGCGCGGTGACGAACTCGTCGTGGACGGACTCGTGGACCAGGATGCGGGTCGCGGCCGTGCAGTCCTGTCCGGCGTTGAAGAATCCGCCCACCACCAGGTCCTCGACCGCCTTCGCCAGGTCGGCGTCCTCGAAGACCACTGCCGGGGCCTTGCCGCCGAGCTCCAGGTGGACGCGCTTGACGTCCTTGGCGGCGCTCTGGGCGACCTGGATGCCGGCGCGTACCGAGCCGGTGATCGAGGCCATCGCGGGCGTGGGGTGCTCCACCATCAGGCGGCCGGTCTCACGGTCGCCGCAGACCACGTTGAAGATTCCGCGGGGCAGCTCCAGCTCCTCGAGGACACCGCCGATGATCTCGGCCATCAGCACCGTGGAGGCCGGGGTGGTGTCCGAGGGCTTGAGGACCACCGCGTTGCCCGCCGCGAGCGCCGGGGCGAACTTCCACACCGCCATCAGCAGCGGGTAGTTCCACGGCGCGACCTGTGCGCACACACCGACCGGCTCACGGCGGATGATGGAGGTCAGGCCCTCCATGTACTCACCGGCCGAGCGGCCCTCCAGCAGCCGCGCCGCGCCCGCGAAGAAGCGGACCTGGTCGATCGCGGGGGCCAGTTCCTCGCTGAGGGTGAGGTGGAGCGGCTTGCCGGTGTCCCGGCTCTCCGCGGCGACCAGCTCGTCGGCCCGTGCCTCCATCGCGTCGGCGATCTTCAGCAGTGCGCGCTGTCGCACGGACGGCGTGGTGTCGCGCCAGACGGGGAACGCCGCGGCCGCGGCGGCCATCGCCGCGTCGACGTCTGCCGCCCCCGAGAGCGGTGAGGTCGCGTAGACGTCGCCGGTGGCGGGGTCCACCACATCGAGCGTGCGACCGTCCGAGGCGTCGGCGAGTGCACCGTCGATGTAGTTGCGGAACGTGGTGCTCATAGAAGCGTTTCTCCTGCTCAGGCGGCGGTACGGGCGGACAGGTGCTCGTGGACGGCGGTCCAACGGCCGTCGTCGGCGCGGGTGAAGACGATCGTCTCCCGCTCCTGGACGGTCTCCTCGCCGGCCTCGGTGGCGACCCGGGTCTCCACGTCGTGGCTGAAGACGGCCGTGTCGCCGAAGTGCTGGATCAGCTGCGCGGACGAGGTGCAGCCGAGGATGCGGAAGCCGTCCTGCTCCACCCACCGCTGCCAGAGCGCGCGGTACTCGGCCGTGGAGCCGAGCCGCTCCGGGGTGGTGTGGAAGACGAAGGTCGCGTCCGGGGCGAAGGCGCCGAAGTAGTCGTCGAGGCGGCCCTCCGCGAAGGCCGCGACGAGCGCGTCGGCGGCGGCCCGGACTTCCTGGACGGTGGTGGTGCTCATGCACAGCTCCTGGTCACGGGCGTTCCGGCGGGCGGTGCCGGAACGCCCGGCTTGCGGTTACGGGGGGGTCGGCGGGGGTTCAGTGGGCCGCGGCGGGCTCCGTGACGGTCTCCTCGGCGCCGCCGGTGATCGGCGGCACGGAGGCGTCGGACGCCCGGACGAAGCGGGGGCCGGCCGGTCCGTAGACGGCGCGCGGCTCGGGGAACACGGCGAGCAGGGCGAGGTAGAGCACGGTCGCGAGGACGAGGCCGACCGGCAGCGAGATGTCCGTACCGTTGGCGAGGTTGCCGAGCGGGCCGACGAACTGGCCGGGCAGGTTGGTGAAGAGGAGCGCCACGACGGCGGAGACGAGCCATGTGGCCATGCCGCGCCAGTTCCAGCCGTTCGTGAACCAGTAGCGGCCGCCGCGCTGGCGGCGGTTGAAGACCTGCAGCGCCTCCGCGTCGTACCAGCCGCGCCGGGTGACGTAGCCGAGCGCCATGACGATCATCCACGGTGCGGTGCAGGTGATGATCAGCGTGGCGAAGGTGGAGATGGACTGGGCGAGGTTGAGCGCGAAGCGGCCGACGAAGATGAACGCGATGGACAGGGCACCGATGAAGAAGGTGGCCTGGACGCGGCTGAAGCGCGTGAAGACGCTGGAGAAGTCGAGGCCCGTGCCGTAGAGGGCCGTCGTGCCGGTGGAGAGGCCGCCGATGAGGGCGATCAGGCAGAGCGGCAGGAAGTACCAGCCGGGCGAGATCGCGAGCAGTCCGCCCACGTAGTTGGGGGCGGCCGGGTCGACGTACTTCGCGGCCTTCGACGCGATGATCGACGCGGTGGCCAGGCCGAAGAGGAAGGGCAGCAGGGTGGCGATCTGGGCGAGGAACGCGGCCCCCATCACCCGGCGGCGCGGGGCCCCGGCCGGGATGTAGCGGGACCAGTCACCGAGGAAGGCGCCGAAGGAGACCGGGTTGGACAGCACGATCAGCGCGGCGCCGATGAACGACGGCCAGAACAGCGGGTCGGCGGTGGAGGCGAAGGCACCCGCGTACCCGGGGTCGAAGTCGCCGGCGAAGGCGAAGGCACCGAGCACGAAGAGGGCGGAGGCCGCGAGCACCGCGATCTTGTTGACCAGCAGCATGAACCGGAAACCGTAGATGCAGACCACGAGGACGAGCCCGGCGAAGATCGCGTACGCGATGCCGTAGGTGACGTCCGACTCGGGGA
This sequence comes from Streptomyces sp. NPDC056452, assembly GCF_042796085.1. NCBI lineage: Bacteria > Bacillati > Actinomycetota > Actinomycetes > Kitasatosporales > Streptomycetaceae > Streptomyces > Streptomyces sp. NPDC056452. The sequence continues at coordinate 40,299 of NZ_JBHTRI010000036.1, read as the reverse complement.
GGTCGACGAGCCGGTGCGCGCCGCCGACGAGCGCGTCGCCGGAGGACCACACCGAGATCGAGAAGAAGGCTATGGCGGTGAGCAGGGAGAGGAACGAGCCGACGACCCGGCCGTGCACGCCCAGGTGCGCGGAGGAGGAGACGGCGTTGTTCGTGCCGTTGGCGGGGCCGAACAGTGCCATGGGGGCCAGCAGCAGCGCACCGGCGACGAGGCCGAGGACGGTCGCCGCGAGCCCCTGCCAGAAGGAGAGGCCGAAGAGGATCGGGAAGGCGCCCAGCACACAGGTCGCGAAGGTGTTGGCACCGCCGAAGGCGAGCCGGAACAGATCGATCGGGCGGGCCGTGCGGTCCTTGTCCGGGATCCTCTCGACACCATAGGTCTCGATTTCGGTGATCGAGGTCGTCACGGGTGGCTCCACCTTCCGTTCATGCATGGGGACGGTCCCACAGTGTGTGGCCCATGCACGATCATCGACAACTGTGCCGATCACGGAGCAGTAGGCTCTCTTCTGTGGCCAGCAACAAACTAACCGTCGAGGATCTGCTCTCCTTCCCCGCCCTTCAGCTCACCGTGAAGGCAGGGGGCGACGGTCTGGGCCGGTCCGTGTCCTGGGCGCACGCCATCGAGCTCGCCGATCCGACACCCTGGCTCCTGGGCGCCGAGATGATCATGACGACGGGTCTGGCGGTGCCGCGCACCGCCGCCGGGCAGCGGGCCTACCTGGAGCGGCTGGACGATGCCGGGGTGTCCGCGCTCGCGCTCTCCGCGCAACTGCACATGCCGCCGCTCTACGACGCGTTCTTCCGCGCGGCCGAGGAGCGGGGCTTCCCGGTCCTCGAAGTGCCACTCTCCGTTCCGTTCATCGCGGTCGCCCAGGAGGTGGCAGCCTCGGTCCAGGAGGACGCCAGACACCGGCTGGGCGCACAGCTCCAAGTGTTCGGCTCGCTGCGCTGGCTGGTCGCCGAGGGCCTGGACACGCCGACACTCCTGCGCCGGCTGGAACGCCTGTCGGGTTACGACGTCTACCTGTGCACGCCGCAGGGCCGTCCGCTCCTGCCCGGCGTCCCCACGCCGGATCCCGCAGTCCTGCCCGCCTCCGTCGACGCCCCACCGACGATCCCCGGCGGATTCGTCCTCCCGGTACCCGCGCCCGGCGGCCCGGCGGGCTTCCTCGTCGCGTACGAGCGTCAGGGCGCCCAGCCCGCGGGCATCGCCGTCGTCCAGCACATCGCCACCGTGGCGGCGCTACGGCTGGCGATGGTGCGCAACGAGCGCGAGACCCTGCGCCGCGAGGGCGCGGAGACGCTGGCCGAACTCCTGCAGGAGGTGCTCGACCCGGAGGCGGCACGCCGCCGGCTCGCCCGGCACGCGATCGAGGGCGACACCGTGCTCCTCGTGGTCCGCCACACCACCGACGAGGCACTGCTGCTCTGCCTGGAGGACCATCCCCATCTGCTGCTCACCTGGGGCGAGGACCGCTATGTGCTGGGAGCGCCGGAGCTGGCGGCAGCCGTCGGTGAGCTGCCGGGCGTGGCGGCCGGGATGAGCCGCCCCTTCCTGCCGGGCGCCGCGCTGAAGGTCGCCCAGCGCGAGGCGCTCTGGGCGGTCTCCAAGGCCGCGGAGTCCGGCCGCCCCGTCGTCCGGTACGGCGACGACTCCACCGGCCGGTGGCTGCCCGACGACCCCGCCGTCCTGACCGCGCTGGTCGAGCATGTGCTCGGCGAGGTCCTGCGCTACGACGAGGCCCACGACTCGCAGTTGCTGGTCTCCGCGCGCACCTGGATGGAACGCGACCGCCGCACGGAGACGGCGGCGGCGGCGCTGCACATCCACCCGAACACCCTCGCCTACCGCCTGCGCCGCTTCGGCACACTCGCCCGGCGCGACCTGGCGTCGACGGGGGCCCTGGCCGAGGTCTGGCTGGCGATCCAGGCAGCGGGAGCGCTGGGCCTCACCGACTGACCGGGCGCGGGGCAGGGCAGGAGCCGGGCGTACCTGTCGGGGCGGGTGACGGCGTCACGCCGCCGCCTCGTACTCGGCGACCCGGGCGAGGAGCTCGGCCCGGCCGATGGGGTCGGCCCGCGTCGCCGGAACGGTGCACGCGTGGGCTCCGGCGACCGCGCCGTAGAGGCCGCACCGCCGGGGCGGTTCGCCGGTCAGACGGCCGAGGAGATAGCCGGCCGCGAAGGCGTCGCCGGCACCGTTGGAGTCCACCACGGGTCCGGGCGGCGTGACGGCCGGGATGTGGCTCAGCTCCCCGTCGACCAGCAGGTACGCGCCCTCGGCCCCGGCCGTCGCGACGACCGCGCCGGCCCGGCCGCGCTCCGCTATCCGGCGCATGGTCCCTTCCGTGTCCGTCAGGGCGGTGGTGGACAGGAAGACGATGTCCGCCTCGTGGGCGAAGGCCTCGTGGTAGGCGTTGGCACCGTCCCAGTTGTGCAGGTCGGTCGAGATGCTCACGCCGGCCTCCCGCAGCTCGGGGAGGGCGAAGGCGCACGGGTAGGTGATGGAGACATGGGCGTGGCGGCTCTTCGCGGCCAGGGCACGGACCGTCGCCGGCGGCAGCCGGTCCTCCTCCCGCGAGCGGCTGTCGTCATACAGGGACAGCCGCCGTCCGTCGGGGCCGACGAGATTGACCGCCCGCTTGGTGCCGCCGGGCAGGGGTACCTCGGTCAGTGCGATGCCCCGGTCCCTGTGCAGAGCGCGCACCAGGTCGCCCGCGTGGTCGTCGCCGATCATGTCGAGGTGGTGGGTCCGCAGACCGAGCGCGCTCACCCCGAGAGCGACGAAGTCCCCGGTCTGCCCCGCCCGCGTCTCGATCCCCGGCCGCACCATGTAGCTGTCGGCGTAGGGCAGCGGCAGCTCGGGGACGTACACGATCGTGTCCACACCTGCGCCTCCCAGGACGAGCACGTCGGTCTCGGTGTTCATGGCGTTCCTCTCGGACCTGACGCGGGGCGAGGGTGGGGCGTCGACGTCCCTCGCGGCCGACCGGACGCACCGTCAACTGTGGTCACCGACGGGTGAGTCAAGCAGGCCGTCACGGTTCGAGCAAGAACGTGCAGAGAATTTCCGCAACTTATTGCAGGGGTGGCCGGGCGGATCAGTCCCGGTCCTCCCTGATCATGTCCGCGCACTTCTCCCCGATCATCATCGTCGTGATGCACGGGTTGACCGCGGGCAGGAACGGCATCACGGACGCGTCGGCCACCCGCAGACCCCGCACACCCTTCACACGCAGCCGCGGATCGAGGACGGCCTCGGGGTCGTCGGTGGCCCCCATCCGTACCGTTCCCGCCGGGTGGTAGACCGTGTTGTGGGTCCGGCGGATGTAGTCGAGGAGTTCCTCGTCGGTCCGGGCGTCGGCCCCGGGCGCCAGTTCCGTGCCTGCCCAGGAGGCCATCGGCGCCCGGGAGACGATGTCCCGGGCGAGCCGCAGGCCGTGGGTCATCACCCGTACGTCGTGCTCGTCGGTGAAATAGCGCGGGTCGACCCGCGGCTTGTCCCGGAAGTCACGGGTGCGCAGCCGGACCGTGCCCATGGAACGGGCGCGGGTGACGTTGGGCGTGAGACAGAAGGCGTTCTCGGAGGTCGGGTAGCCGCGCCGGTAGGTGTTCATGTCGAAGGGTACGGACCCGTAGTGGAACATCAGGTCCGGGCGGTCGAGGCCGGATTCGGTGTCGGCGAAGATGCCGATCTCCCACCACTGGGTGGACGTGGTGACCATGGGCTGCAGCGCCTCCCACATGATCACACCCTCGGGGTGGTCCTGGAGATGGGCGCCGACCGCCGGGGAGTCGACGCGTACCTCCACCCCGGTCTCCCGCAGGTGCTCAGCCGGGCCGATCCCGGACAGCATCAGAAGCTTCGGCCCGTCGATGGAGCCGCAGGACACGACAACTTCCCGTCGCGCGCCGACGGTACGCGTGTGGATGAGGTCGGGTGCCAGGTACTCGACGCCGGTGCACCGCTGTTCGGCGTCGAGGATCAGGCGCTTGGCCTGCAGTCCTGTGCGTACTTCCAGGTTGGGACGCCGACCGAGAATCGGGTGCAGGTAGGAGACGGAGGCGGACGAACGCGTCCCGTCGGGGCGGGCGTTGATCTGGAACCAGTGCGCCCCGCGGACGACCGTCGTACCGGTATTGAACGGCGTGGTGGGGATTCCGGCGGCGGCGCAGGCCTCCAGCAGGGCTGTCCCGCAGGGGTCGTTCGGCTGGATCGAGCGGATGGTCACCGGGCCGTTGCGCCCGTGGTGGTCGCCGGGCGCGTCGTTGGTCTCCAGCCGCTGGTAGAGCGGATAGCAGTCCGCGGCACTCCATCCCGTGCACCCGAGGGCGGCCCATTCGTCCAGGTCCTCGGCCGGCGCCCAGAAGGCGATGCAGGAGTTGTGGGACGAGCAGCCGCCGAGGACCTTGGCGCGGGCGTGCCGCATGAAGCTGTTGCCGTTGTCCTGCGGCTCGACCGGGTAGTCCCAGTCGTAGCCGGATTCCAGCAGCCCCATCCACCGGTCGAGCCGCAGGATGTTGTCGTCGCCGACGTCGGAGGGGCCCGCCTCCAGTACGCAGACGGTGACGGACGGGTCCTCGGACAGCCGGGCGGCGACGACCGCGCCGGCCGTACCCCCGCCGACCACCACGTAGTCGAACTCGTCCTGCGCTTGGCTCTCAGCCGGCATCTGTGTCTCCAGAGGTCATGGGGTGCGGGCGGCTAGCCGCGCGGTGGCGCGGGCGGGGTCGGGTCGGGCACCTCGGTGCGGTGGGCCTCGAGTACGCCCGTCTTGTGCCGCTGCACGAACCAGTAGTAGGCGAAGCCGCCGACCGCGACGACGCCGATGAAGAGGAAGGCGCCCCAGCGCAGATACCAGTGCTGTGCCCCCGTCGCGTTGTAGACCTCGGCGCGGGGCCAGGCGAGGTTGAGCGACATGGCCGCTCCCCACAGCACGGCGACGATGTTGATCGGCAGCCCGAACCTGCCGAGCGAGAAGCTGCCTTCGACGGGCTTCCAGGTGCCCCGCAGCCGTCGGATCAGCATGGGGGTCGTGACCATCAGATAGGCCAGATAGATCATGATGATCGCGATGCTCGTGATCACCGAGAAGATCTGCGGCTGGTTGACGTTGATCACCAGGATGATGACGCCCACCACGCCGATCACGACGGCAGGCACCACGGGGGTCTGGAATCGGGGACTGACCCGGGCCAGGATCGAGCCCGCTGGAAGGTTGTTGTCGCGTGCCATGGCGAACATCAGCCGGATGCCCGCGGCCTGCACGGCCAGCACGCAGACCGTGATCGCGATGACCACGCACCACAGGAAGATCTCGCCGATGGTCGAACCGAGAACCTCCAGCACCACATACTGCAGGCCGCCCGTCGACAGCTCCTTCGCGGCCAGGTCCGGCACCGACAGCAGCGCGAAGAGCAGGATCAGACCGCCGATGATGAATGACGCGACGAGCGCGCGCAGGATGGCGCGGGGCGCGTTGCGGGTCGGGTTGTGCGACTCCTCGCCGAGCGACGACGCCGTATCGAATCCGTACATGACGTACGCGGATGCGAGCGAGGCGGTGAGGAACGCACCGAAGTAGCCGAGGGTCTGTCCCTCTCCGAGCCCGTATGTGTCCGTCAGGGCGGTGCTGGGGCCCCGGGTGATGTGCGCCGCCAGAAAGATGATCAGGCCGACCGCGGCGATCAGCTCGATGAACACGCCCGCCGAGTTGATCCGAGCCATGAGCTGGACGCCGAAGGCGTTGACCAGGGTCGAGAAGAGGATCAGGACCGTGCCGAGGAGAACGGCGTTGGCCGCCGCATCGTTCTTGCCGGTGCCGTCACCCACGAACTGGAACCCGCTGTCGATCGCCGGCAGCGTGATCTGGTAGGCGAGCGCCACGGCCGAGAGCGTGACCATGGTGGCGGTCATCATCATCCAGCCGCCGAGCCAGCCGATGTGCGGGCCGCCCATGCTCTTGGCCCAGTTGTAGACCGAGCCGGCCACCGGGTAGCGGGCGGCGAGCTCGCAGAAGCACAGGGCGACCATCAGCTGGCCGGCGAAGACCATGGGCCAGGACCACCAGTAGGCCGGGCCGCCGAAGCTGACGCCGAAGTAGAACAGCTGGAAGGTGCCGGTCAGGATCGAGATGTAGCTGATGCCCGCGGCGAAGGTGTGGAAGTTGCCCAGGGTTCGCTTGAGTTCGGGCTTGTAGCCGAGTTCGTGGATCGAGTCGTCGTCGTGGGTGCCGTCGGCCCGGGTGCCGGGGGGCGGCGTGCTGGTCGCGCCGGGACCTGTCGCGCCGGGACCTGTCGGGTCGGGACCTGTCGGATTGGAATGACTCACTCGAACCACCTCTGCGGCCGGGCTGCGGTGTTGCGCCAGATGTGCTTGGCCTCCTGGTACTCCGCGAGACCGGCGGGACCCAGTTCGCGGCCGACGCCGGACTGCTTCATTCCGCCCCACTCGGCCTGCGGCACGTACGGATGGAAGTCGTTGATCCACACGGTCCCCGCACGCAGTCCGGCGGCCACCCGGTGGGCACGCTCGCCGTCCTGCGTCCAGACGGCCCCGGCCAGTCCGTAGACGGTGTCGTTGGCCAGGGCGACGGCCTCGCCCTCGTCCCGGAACCGCTCCACGGTCAGGACCGGGCCGAACGACTCCTCCCGTACGACCGTCATGTCCGGGGTGCACTCGTCGAGCACGGTCGGCAGGTAGTAGAAGCCGCTCTGCAGCGAGGGGTTGTCGGGGCGGGCGCCGCCGCAGCGCAGTACGGCGCCCTCCGCCAGTCCCGCGGCCACGTACGCCTCGACCTTGTCGCGATGCGCGGCCGAGATCAGCGGACCGCTGCGGGCGTCCTCGTCGAACGGTCCGCCGAGCCGGATGGCCCGGGCGCGCCGTACGAGCTCGTCGACGAACGTGTCGTGCAGCTCGTCCTGGACGAGCAGCCGCGCACCGGCCGAGCAGACCTGCCCGGCGTGCAGGAACACCGCCATCAGCGCGTAGTCGACCGCGGTGTCGAACTCGGCGTCGGCGAACACGATGTTGGGGTTCTTGCCGCCCAGTTCGAGCGCGATCTTCTTCACGGTGGGTGCGGCCGCCGCCATGATGAGCCGGCCGGTGACCAGGCCGCCGGTGAAGGAGACCATGTCCACGCGCGGGTCCTCGCTCAGCGGCGCGCCCGCGGTGGCTCCGGCGCCGAGCACCAGGTTCGCGACACCGGGCGGCAGTCCGGCCTCGCTGAGCGCCTTCATCAGGAGGATCGCGGTGTGCGGCGTCAGTTCACTGGGCTTGAGTACGAAGGTGTTGCCCGCGGCGAGCGCGGGGGCCACCTTCCAGGCCGTCTGCAGCAAGGGATAGTTCCACGGAGTGATCAGCGAGCAGACGCCCACCGGTTCGTGGACCACCCTGCTGTCGATCCCCCGGTCACCGGTGTCGACGACGCGGTCGGTGCCGCCGGAGGCGGCCAGGTTCCCGAAGTAGCGGAAACAGTTCGCGATGTCGTCCATGTCGTACTCGCTCTCCACGAGCCGCTTCCCCGTGTCCAGGGTCTCGGCTCTGGCGAACGTGTCCTTGTCCCGTTCCACGAGGTCGGCGACGCGGAGCAGCAGTCGGCCGCGATCGGCGGCAGGCGTACTCGGCCATGGCCCCCGGTCGAAGGCCTCACGCGCCGCGGCGACTGCCGCCGCGGCGTCCTGCGGCCCCGCCTCGTCGACGGTGGCGACCGGGGCGCCGTCGGCAGGGCAGCGGATCTCACGCGTTCCGCCCTCGATCGCGGCGCTCCATCGTCCACCGATGAACAGATCGGGCATGCGTCCCTCCGGGCCCGCACGAGGAAGGGGAAGGAGATGTAGCCGACCGTGCTGAGCTCGACACCCAAAGTAAGCTCCCGTCGGCATACTCGCGCGCCGAACGGCGCCGTCACCCCGCCCGGACCCCCGGGCCTTGTTCCGCACCGGCTCGTCCTGATCAATGATGAGGTGCCGGGCTGCCGTCCTCGGTACGGCACCGGCTGACCCAGGAAGGGGTTCCGCGTGCGGGAAACGAAGCCGGACCGTTCGGACGATCGCGCCGTCCACGGCTCGGACGAAGAAGCCGACGTGATCGTGGTGGGGGCGGGCCCTGCGGGCTCGTCCGCGGCCTTCCACCTCGCCCGGGCGGGCGTCGATGTCCTGCTCCTGGAGAAGGCCGAGTTCCCTCGGGAGAAGGTGTGCGGGGACGGCCTGACCCCGCGGGCGGTGCACCAGCTCATCCGGATGGGTGTCGACATCAAGGCTCCGGGATGGACGCGTTCACGCGGTATGCGATGGGTGGCCGGGGACCATCAGGTGCACATCGACTGGCCCGACCTGGGGCGCTATCCGGACTTCGGCCTCTCGCGCAGTCGTCATGACTTCGACGACATCCTGGCCCGCCACGCCGTTGCCGCCGGAGCACGTCTGCGCAACGGGGTGAAGGTGACCCGGCCCGTGACCGACCGGGCCGGCCGCATCACCGGCGTCGGCGCCACGGCCGGGGACAAGCAGCAGGTGGCCTTCCGCGCGCCGATCGTCATCGCCGCGGACGGCGCCTCCGCCCGACTCGCCCTCGGTATGGGCCTGCAGCGGGACATGAACCGGCAGATCGCGACGGCTGCCCGCCGCTACTACCGCAGCCCGGAGCGGTCCCAGGAGGAGTACCTGGAGTTGTGGGCGGATCTCCGCTTCCCGGGGAGCCGTCACTACCTGCCCGGGTACGGCTGGATCTTTCCCATGGGGGACGGCCGCGTCAACGTCGGGCTCGGTGCACTGCCCCACCGACGGCACGGCACCGCGGACCTGCGGGCCACGCTGGACGAATGGCTGGCCCGCACTCCGCCCGAGTGGGGACTGCGTGAGGAGAACGCCGAGGGCCCTGTCCGGAGCGCGGCGCTGCCCCTGGGATTCAACCGCCACCCGCTGTACACCCGCGGTCTTCTCCTCGTCGGCGACTCCGGCGGCATGATCAGCCCCTGGAACGGGGAGGGCATCGGCCAGGCGATGGAGGCCGGCGAGGTCGCAGCCGAGAGCGCGGCGCTGGCCCTCGCCCGCCCCCCGGGCCCGGGGCGGGAGCGGGTGCTGCACGGCTATCCGGTCGAGATGAACCGGCGCTGGGGTCGCTACTACCGTCTCGGCAACGCGGCCGCCGACATCGTCTTCAGCCGTTCGGGTTTCCAGCCGATCCTCAACCGCTACGTCATGGGATCACCTTTCCTGCTCAACACCTTGGCCCGGATGCTCACCAACCTCACGGACAAGCCCTCGCACGACGTGATCGACCATGTGCTCAACACCGTCGTCCGGCTGGTCCCCTCACCGAAGGTGCGCAGGCGCTGACCTCGTGCCCCGCGCGGCCGGCTGACGATCGCTCGCGGCCGGTCAGACCGGGCCGGCGAACGGCCGCGAGCAGACGGAGCGCAGAGCGTGCGTCAGTGCCGTCGTGCGGAGACGGTCGAAGTGCCGGTCGCGCCGTACGAGCGCCTCGGCAACCCTCAGTATGCCGCCGCAGGAAGGGGCCGCGCGTGCCGTCGCGGAGCCGGCGATCGTGCGGACCAGGTCGGCGTTGACGCGGTTGATCTCCTCGCGCACGTCCGTGAGGTCGGGGCGGCCCGTCGGTGCGCCGGCGGGGTTCGCGTCCCAACTGCGGTGCAGAGCACGCTGTACGCGCTTGTTCGCCTCGATCTGGTCCCGGAGGATCCGTACCGTCGCACCGGGATCGGCTCCCGCTTCGCGGGCCTGCCGCGCCGCCGTGTCGAGGACCTGTTTCTCACGGACCGGGTCGTCGACGGGGCTGCCCGTCCCCCATTTGGCGGCGGCGACAAGCTCGGCCGTGGCGAGACGCCGGGCCGAGAGGTCGGCGAGCGGGCGGAGCCGCGCGAGGGTGTCCCCGCCGTGGCGCGCGCCTGCTGCGGGGGCAGGGGCGGCCGGGCCGGCGCAGACGGCGGCCGCGACCACCCCGACGAACAGGAGGCGTCCTGCGTACGCGGGCGGCTGCATGGGCGGATCGTACGGTTCCGTGCCGGCCCGCCCGGCGTCACACGCGGTCCGCTGTCGCCTCCGTTTCCCGGCTGAGTGCGCCCGGCCACCACGCGACGCGTCCGATGTCCCTGACCAGGGCGGGCACCAGCAGTGAGCGGACGACCAGGGTGTCGAGCAGTACGCCGAAGGCGACGATGAACGCGATCTGGACCAGGAACGCGAGGGGGATCACGCCCAGGGCCGCGAAGGTGGCCGCCAGGACGACGCCGGCCGAGGTGATGACCCCGCCGGTGGTCGTCAGCCCGCGCAGCACGCCCTGCCGTGTGCCGTGGATCAGGGACTCCTCGCGGACCCGGGACATCAGGAAGATGTTGTAGTCGACCCCGAGGGCGACCAGGAAGACGAATCCGTACAGCGGCACGGAGGAGTCCGTACCGCTGAATCCGAACACGTGCTGGAAGACCAGGGACGAGATCCCGAGGGTGGCCAGGAAGTTGAGTGCCACCGTCGCGACGAGGAGGAGCGGCATGAGCAGGGAGCGGAGGAGCCCGATCAGGATCACCAGAATGATCACGAGTACGACCGGCACGATGAGGGCGCGGTCCTGCTCGGCGGTCTTCTGGGTGTCGTACTGCTGCGCGGTGTAGCCGCCGACCAGCGCTTCCGCGCCGGGCACCCCGTGCACCGCGTCGCGCAGGCGGGTGACGGTCTCCTTGGCGGCGTCGCTGTCGGCCGCGCTCCTCAACGTGGCGTTGATACGGACCCGGCCGTCCACGACGAGCGGCGCTCCCACTCCCGGCCGCCCGGAGACGGTCACCACGGAGACGTCCGCGACACCGGCGACCTGATCGGCGGCCTCGGTCACCTCCGCCGCCCGATCGGCCTCCGCGATCACCACGGCGGGGTTGCCGGATCCGCCGGGGAAGTGCTTGCTCAGGGTCTGCTGGGCGGCAACGGAAGGTGCGTCGTTGACGAAGATCTCCTCGAGGGGCACCCCCTTCGAGTTGAGGGTCGGCATGAATGCGGCGCAGGCGAGAAGGACGACCAGGGTGACTCCCCACACCTTGCGCGGGGCCCGGTCGACCAGGGCCGCGATCCGCGACCAGATTCCCGCCGAACCCGATGCGGCTTCGCCCTTCTTCGGCCGGGCGGGCCAATACGCGGTCCTGCCGAGCAGCACGAGTACGGCAGGGAGGAAGGTGAGCGTGCTCAGGACGGCGCAGACGATGCCGATGGCGCCCACCGGCCCGAGCGCGCGGTTGTTGGTCAGGTCGCTGAGCAGGAGGGCGAGCAGCCCCAGGGCGACGGTGGCGGCGCTGGCGACGATCGGTCCGGCGGACTCACGCAGCGCGGCACGCATGGCGGTCCACCGGTCGGAGTGGCGGCCCAGTTCCTCCCGGAACCGTGCGGTGAGGAGGAGGGCGTAGTCGGTGGCGGCGCCGATGACGAGGATCGACAGGATCCCCTGGACCTGGCCGTCGACCCGTACGAGGTCGTGGTCCGCGAGTACGTACACGAGCGCGCAGGCCACACCGAGCGAGAAGACGGCTCCGATGATGATGACCAGCGGCAGCAGGACGCTCCGGTAGACCAGCAGCAGGATGACCAGCACGGTCACGAGGGCGACACCGAGCAGCAGTCCGTCGATTCCGGCGAAGGCTTCGGAGAGGTCCGCCTGGCTGGCCGCGGGGCCGGCGACCTGCGCACGTGTTCCGGGTACCCCGTCGGCCGCCTTCCGGATCTGCTCGACCGCGTCGGGGAGCTCGTCCCCCAGGTCGGATTCCAGCTGGACGATGCCTTCGAGTGCCTTGCCGTCCGCCGACGGCAGTGCCGGGGTCACGTCACCCGCCACCCCCGGCCCGCCGTTGAGCGAGTCCAGGGCGGCCGTGGCCGCCTGCCGCTGCTTCGGGCCGAGGTCCGCGCCGTCCTTCTCCGACGTCCAGACGACGATGGCCGGGACGGTCTCCTGCCGGCTGAACGCCTTCTGCTCCTCGACGACCCGGGTGGACTCGGCGCTCTGCGGGAGGAACGAGGCCTGGTCGTTCGTGGCCACCTCTCCGAGTTTCCCGGCGTACGAGCCGAACGCACCGCCGACGGCGAGCCAGACGGCGACGAGGAATACGGGGATCAGCCAGCGAACCGGCCTCGATGCGATGGGCATGGTGCTCCCGGGTCGGGGGAAACTCTTTCAATCATCGAGTATCTCAATTATTGAAACATATGGGCACCCGGCTCCTGCCCGGCGGCCGAGGACAGTCCGGCGGAGGGGCGGGTCAGCGCTGGGGGGCCTGCATACGGGCGAGTTCCGCGTTCATGCGGGCGAGGAAGCGGAGCGTGGCCGCGAGTTCTTCCGGATCGGACGAACTGCGGGCCCCGGACGCGGCTTCGGCGAGGGGCATGAAGAACGAGCGTGCGGCCGCCTTGGCCGTGGGCTCGTAGTGCAGATGCACGACGCGCCGGTCGGCGCTGTCCCGTGAGCGACGGATGTGGCCGACGCGCTCCAGACGGTCCAGACACGCCGTCACCGCACCGGAGGTCAGACCGAGATGATCGCGCAGCCGGCCGGGAGTCAGCGGAACATCCGCGTCCAGGATCGCCGCGAGCGCCTGGACATCCGTGGCGTGCAGGCCCTGGGTGTGCGCGAAGGCGTGCACCAGGCGGTTGATCTCGCCGTTCATACGGCGCAACTGCATCGCGAGCGCCTGGAGCTCCGCGACCGCCGACGCTCCCGTGCGTGATCCCTCGCGAGCGTCGTCTGCACTGTCCACCGGACCATACTAGGGTCTTTCGTTTTGGATCAGGCCTGATCAGGGACGCCTCGTCCGACGAGCTGGTCCGGAAGGAAGGTGTTCGCTCCGTTGGTGCGAGCCGACCTGGCGGGGGGACGGTCAGCGGGAGGTGAGGGGGGTTTCGAACTCGACGCGGGTGAGCTTCTCGGGGTTGCGGACGTAGTAGAGGCCCGTGACGCAGGCGTTCTCCACGCGGAGGGCCAGCACACCGTCGATCACGCCGTCCAGGCGCAGGATGATTCCGGGGTTGCCGTTGATCATCGTGGGCTCACCGGTGAGGGTGCCGCCGGCCTTGTCGATACTGCCGGCCATGTAACGGAGCACCTTGTCGGCGCCGACGACCGGGCGCAGAGCCGCCAGCCTGAAGCCGCCGCCGTCGCTGACGAAGACAACGTCCGGGGCGAGTACGTCGAGCAGCCCCTGCAGGTCCCCGGTCAGGAGCGCGCGCCGGAACGAATTCAACGCTTCCCGGCCTTCTTCCGGGGAAGCCGGTGTGCGCGGTCGGCGGGCGTCGACATGTCGGCGGGCGCGGTAGGCGATCTGGCGTGCGGCGGCGGGGCTCTTGTCGACCGCGGCCGCGATCTCGTCGTAGCCGAAGTCGAAAACCTCGTGCAGCACGAAGACGGCGCGTTCGGTCGGTGAGAGGGTTTCAAGGATGAACATGAGTGCCAGCGACAGGCTCTCGGACAGCTCGACGTCCTCGGCCACGTCCGGTGCGGTGAGCAGAGGCTCGGGCAGCCAGGGGCCGACATATGCCTCCTTCCGCCGTTTCAGGGTGCGTAGCCGGTTGAGCGCTTGCCGGGTCGTGATCCGTACCAGGTAGGCGCGCTGGTCCCGCACTTGCGCCAGATCGACCTCGACCCATCGCAGCCAGGCTTCCTGAAGGACGTCCTCGGCGTCCGCCGCCGATCCGAGCATCTCGTAGGCGACGGTGAACAGCAGATCTCGGTGGGCCACGAAGGCCTCCGTAGCGGGGTCGGTGACGTGGTTGTTCATGTCGTGCGCCTCACTCTTTCGTGGTCGGCCCAGGGACCGGAAGCAGGCCGTGGAACATGTACCCGGTCCGGTGGCGGGTCGTCGGAGCAGCCTCCCCACCTGTCAGGCCACGCCGGGTGGGCGGGGTGGTGGGAATGGCGTCGCGGCGCCCGGCTCTGGCATACGAGGCCGTGGCGTTGTGTGCTTGGGAGCGGGGCAGGTGCGTGCAGTCGCAAGGCGGAGGAGGGAGCCCACGCGACGGGGCCCCCTGCTCGAACGGGGCCGAGAGCTTGGGCGAATGCGTGCCGGACCCCGCGAGCCCGCCATGATCCAGACGAGAGGCCCTAGGCCGCGGGTCGGGTGCTGGACGGCGTCGTGCGGTGTTCCGGCTGAGGCGAATCCGGGCGGTCGGTGCTGTTGCCGTGGGATGCGCGGGCACCGGCTTTTCGTGCCCCGGACACCAACTTGTTGAGGGTGAACCGGCAGGCGATCTCCTTGACGCCGGCTCCGGCCCGCCCGCTGATGCTGAGCGCGTTGACCTTGTCGCTCGGGTAGGAGAACTGGGTGACGCCCTCGTTTCGGCCGAGGCTGAGGCACTGCCCGGCGAACCACATCCGGACGGGGGAGGGCGTTTTCCCCGCGATCCGGCGCAGGATCGTGTCGGCGGCCGCCGGGCCCAGCTGCACGGCCGCCTGGCAGCTCATCCGGAACGGATGCTCCGGCATCACCCCCGCGTCCCCGGCGGCGACGATGCGCTCGTCGTCCACACAGGTCAGCGTCGTGTCGGTGACCAGACGGCCGGCGGCGTCGGTACGCAGCCCGCTGCGGGCAGCCAGGTCCGGAACCTTGAATCCCGCGGTCCAGATCGTCACCGCGCTGGGCAGCTCGCGGCCGTCGCCGAGCCGTACGGCGCCGTGCGTCACTTCCGTCACCTGCATGCCGGGACCTTCGAGGACGGTCACTCCCAGTTCGGCGAGCCGGCGGGCGACCGGGCGGCGGACCCGGGCATGCAGGGAGGGGCCGAGCACGTCGCCGCAGACCAGGGTGACCTTACGACCCGCTTCCGCCAGCTCGGCGGCGGTCTCCAGGCCGGTCGGGCCGGCCCCGACCACGGTCACAGGAGCCGACGCGGGCGCCACATCCAGCGCAGCCCGCAGTCGTTCCGCCCCCTCGAGGTCCGACACCCAAGAGGCGAACTCCGCCGCTCCGGGCACTCCGGGATCGGCGGCGCCGCTGCCCACCGCGTAGACGAGGTAGTCGTAGGAGACCGTGCCACCGCCCGCCAGCGACACCTGGCGCTCGGCAGCGTCGATCCGGGTCGCGGTGTCGACCACCAGCCGGACGTTTCCGCCCATGACCTTCCCGAACTCCTCGGTCGCGTCATCGGAGCCGGTCACGCGCTCGTGCAGGCGGATCCGCTCGACGAACTCGGGACGTGGATTGACCACGGTCACCGACACACCATCGCGCCGCGCCAGGCTGTTCGCCGCCGTCACGCCCCCGTACCCGCCGCCGATCACGACTACCTCTACGTTCCCGTTCATCATGTCTCCCATGTGTTGTGGACTCGGCATTGAGACACCGGCCGCGCCTCCCGTGTAACAGCCCGCGGATGAGATGCGGCCCACATCGGACGCGTCGGAGACTGCCTCTCCGCCTCGAGTCGCCTGACGCGACCCTGCTCCGGTCGGGCAGGGGCGGGGAGTCTCGCGGTAGCGGGGAGCTGGACCCGGAATGGAGGTCCGGAGAACGGCTGGGCCGCCACCGCCGGAAGATCGGGCGGTCGATCTCGTGACCGGGTGAGGTCCGCATCCCGCGGGCGGCATCGGCACAGCGGCTGAGGTTCTCGACTCCGTTGCTCGTGGATTCCTCCGGGGGCGATCCGGTCGGCGACGTCACGGTCGAGGTTCCCGGCCCGGTCGACCCTGCAGTACGCACTCCGGTCGAGGCGCTCATGGCGACGGGTGATCCGTCGCCACGGTCGCGCTGTGATGAGCGCGGATGAGCGAGATCACGGTGTCGGCCGTGCGGTCGAGGTGGCTGCGGCCGTCAGGCAACCGGGCCGTCGTGCTGATGTAGCTGTGCGGCCCGACGTGCGTGGCCGGGTCGAGTCGGTGCACGGTGATCTTCCCCGCGCGGTCGGCCCGGTTCCATGCGCTGCCCCTGAACAGGCGCCAGCGCTGAGGGAAGATCCAGGTACCGACTCGCTCGATCCGGTCGCTCGCACTGGTCAGGCGATGCAGGTGCTCGGCTCGGCCGAGGTCGTTGGCGCCGTTGTGGAACCCACCGAGGGTGATCAGCAGGAGCGGACATCGCAGCTGGGTGTGCAGTTCGTCAACCGCGCCGCTTGCGACCTGGGCACCGCCGCTGTAGCTGAGCAGCACCACGGGAATGCCGCTGTCGGGCTGATAGCCCGCGAGCCTGAGTTGCGTGGAAGTTTGGGAGCCGACGGCCCGGTTGTACAAGGGGCGGTACCGCTGGTCGGCGGCGACGAAGATCTGCATGACGTTGTGCAGGAACAGCAGCAGCTCGGTGCGGCGGCGCAGCCACGCCCACACCGGTCGCTCAGCAAGCGGATCGGCCAGTGGCGAGTAGGGCTGTACCTGACCCAGCACCCGGAGCTCCGGCGCTCCGGCGATCAACGCCTTGACCAGCTGGCCGCCGTCCCGACTGTCGCGAACGCGGCGTTTACCGATGCCGTCGAGGTAGACCAGGTAGGCATCCGGGGGACTGTCGGACGCCGCGCCCCGTGCGTAGGGCACACCCGCCGGAAGCCGGGAGACGGGGGCCCGCCAGCCGGCACCGTAGGCCAGTACCTCGTAGCGGGCCAACAAGGCTTCGGCAAGGAGAGCCGGCCCGATCGCGAAGACCCAGAGCAGGAAAGCACTCATGCGATCGACCCTCGCCCTTCGGCCGCGCTGATCCTCACGACCACGCGCCGAACTGCCTCCACAGCGACACCAAGCCCTGCCCCGGCGACGGCCGCACAACCAGCGGCGCCCCACCAGCCCAGCTCGGTCGCCTCTGCGAGCGGGCCGGCCAGACCGGCTCCGACCCCCACAAAGAGCAACAGGTGGAGGAGGGGCCCGAGCAGGGGGAAGGCAAGGACGGCAGCCAACACCAGCGGAGCGACCAGATCCGGCGTCCAGGCCAACCCGGCGCCCGTCGGTGCAGAGGACAGCACCAGCTCGGCCAGGGTCCACGCGGTCAGCGGCCACAACGCGAACACAGCGCCCTCGACCAAGCCGCCTGCACAGAGCAGCGCTGCCACCCGAGTCCGCGACATGCCAGGTCGGCGCACTGCCAGGGGCAGGATGCGCCCGGCAGCCTCCGACATTCCGGCGAACAGCAACAGGACCACGAGTGCCATGGCTCAGCCTCTCTGTGACGGATCGACAGGAACTGGTTGACCGGCCGAGCCTGTCTCGTACAGGTACCGTTCCAATGCGTCGGCGGCGCGCCGATACCCACCCGCCTCGTGCTGGGCAACCCGCAGTGTGGCGGCGGCTGCCCGGAACCGGGGGGCGTGGAGAAGGCGCCCGGCGAGGGCAGTTACGGATTCGTGGGTGACGTCCTCGGTACCGATCGACAGACCGGCGCCGAGCTCTGCGACGCGACGGGCCACCATCGGCTGGTCCGCGCCCTGTGGGACCACCAGCATCGGAACCCCGGCGTACATGGCCTCGTTGACGCTGTTCATCCCCCCGTGGGTGACGAAAAGCGCCGCGCGGGCGAGCACCTCGGGTTGGGGAACGAAGCGGCGGGCGAGCACATTCGCGGGCAACAGACCCAGTGCGGCGGGATCGGTCTGCCCGGTGGAGACGATGACGGTGCCGCCCAGTGTCGCGAGCGCGGTGGCGAAGGTGCGCAGAAGCTGCGGGTCGGCGTTGAACACCGTGCCCAGCGACGCGTAGAGCACCGGGCCCCGCAGCCGATCGGCCGGGAACGACGGGTCAGCCGGACGGGCGCCGATGCACGGGCCTACGAACTGGTAGGACCGGTCGAATTCTTCGGCGGCAGGCTGGAACGCCCGCGAGGTGTAGACCAGATTCAGCGGCTGACTGATGTTCCCCAAGTCGAGCAGGGGCAGCCCACCCGTGTCGTAGCGGCGGCGCAACCCCCAGCGCGATCGCAGGTACCCCTGGACGCTGCCCGGTCGCCTCGTCGCCGCGGCCAGCAGGTCCCACGAGCCTCGGGTGGGGCTGGGCACGTGCCGGTCGAAAGCGAACGTGGTGAACGACGACGCCGCGGGCACCTTGAGTTCGCGGGCGGCAACCGCGCCCCACGGACAGGCGTTGTCGTGCACGATCAGGTCGGGCCGAATGCGGCGCAGGTCTGTGAGCACCGCAGGCAGCAGGCGGACGGCTGTGCTTGCGAGCCCCTCGATCAAGGTGACCGGCGTCGGCGGATCGGGGAGCGGCTGGTCGCCCCCGGGGTAGAGGCACACCGTCGCGCCGACAGTCTCGATCTCCTCACGGAAGGCGGGCGAGGTGTGGTACGTGACGGAGTGACCGCGCCGAACGAGCTCGGCGACCACCGGCAGCGTCGGGTTGACGCGTCCGTGCATGGCGATGTTGAGAAACGCGATGGTACTCACAGGACAACCTCCGATTGCGCCGCTCCGAGCACGCCACCGGCGCCCACCACTACGGCGACGGGACGGGGAAGTGCGTCCAAGCCGGCCGCCGCGAGCCCCTGGGGCGGCAGGCTCGATGACAGGGGAGGCGCACCTTTGTCGCTCGTCAGGGTTCGACGCCTCTCACGGCCACGACCACTCGTCGAGACGCCCCCACTGAAGCCCGAACGGGCCCATGAGACCGGTGTCCGACCACAAGCAATCTTAATGATCAACATTCTCACCACAGCACGAAATCGAATTGGCTTTCTCAGCCATGTCCGGGCGGCAGCCCGATCTGTGACACCAACCGCCGGATCTGTTCGGTGAAGGCGCCATTGAGACGTGTGGAAATGCGCCGCGCCAGTCGGCATCGAGGTGCATGGCGCCTCCCGAGATCCGCGGTTCCGGCTCCTGGACCAGGAGGCTGCGAGGTCGAGGAGATCGCCGCCGTCCCCGACGTGGAGCGAACTCGCCCTGAGTTGTCCACCGTGTCGACGAACGTGACCGTTTCGTCGAGCGGCGCCCGACCCGTTCGGGCTTCACCCACCGTCACGTCTTCGAAACCGATCGACATGCCACAGAAGAGCATGAGCTCGTCCGGGGGCGTCAGGATCTCGGCGACGGTCCTGTGATATTTCGCCCACGCCATCTGCGCGCAACTGTGCAGCCCTTCGGCGCGGAGGAGCAGCATGACGGTCTGCAAGTACATGCCGACGTCGGACCATTGGGGCCGGCCCAGGTCGCGGTCTATGTAGCAGAACAGGGCGGCGGGCGCGCCGAAGCATTCCCAGTTCGCGGTAGCGGCCCTCTGGCGCGCCTCCAGGTCGTCGCGCGCAACACCCTGTGCGCCGTAGCGCTGCTCACCGAAGGCGGATCGACGTTCGCGATAGGGAGACTTCAGTGCGGGCGGGTACTGCTCGTACTCCGGCTCGTCCCAGGGGCCACCCGCCGAGACGCGCCGACCGACGCGCTTCTTGAGTTCGGCCAGCGGCGCGCCGGTCAGCACGAAGGCGCGCCACGGCTGGAGGTTCGACGCAGACGGCGCCCAGGCCGCGGCGGACAACACGCGCTCGAGCACCTCCCTCGGGACGTGCCGGTCGGTGTATCCGCGCACCGCCCGTCGGCTGGTGACCGCTTCATAGACGTCGACCATCGCCACCCCATTCACTCCACATCGACCTTGGTTACACTCGCGATGGTATCATTCAATACAATCACGCATGCAACTATCCTCGCTGCGCGGTCAGCCTTTGACTCCCCGCCCCGGGGACCACCCTCTGGAGGAAGCCCATGGCCACACTGCTGCACATCGACTCGTCCGCGTTTCCCGGCAAGGCGTCCTCGTCGCGTTCGGTGGCGAGGGCCTTCCGCAGTGCATGGGAGGAGCAGCACCCGGAGGGCACCGTGCTCTACCGCGACGTCGCCGCCACCCCTGTCCCGCACATCACCGCCGACGCCTTCACCGCCGGATCCACCGCCGCGTCCGCGCACACCCCGGAGCAGTCCGCCGCGTTCGCAGCGCGCGTGAGGCTCATCGAGGAGCTGGAGCAGGCGGACGCCGTCCTGATCGGCGCCCCGATGTACAACTATTCGATCCCGTCGACCCTCAAGGCGTGGCTGGACAACGTGATCCTGCCCGGCCGCACCGCGGGCGCGAACCCCTCCGCCCAGGGCACCCCCGTCACCGTCGTCGCCAGCCGAGGAGGCTCCTACGCGCCGGGCACACCGAAGGAGAGCTGCGAGTACGTGCAGAACTATCTGCAGGCCGTCCTGGGGGGCATCCTCGGTCTGGACGTCGACTTCATCGTCCCGGAACTCACCATGGCCCCCCAGAACCCGGCCATGGCTGAACTGATACCCCTCTATCAGGCCTCGCGCGAGCGCGCCTTCGAGGACGCGGCCACCAAGGCCAAGGAGCTCGCGGAGCGCCTCGCCGTGTAGGCCCGGGCAGGGACGCCGCGTGGCGCCTCGATCCAGGACGTCACGCGGCGCCTTCTTCGACGGCGCCTGCCGGACGGTGGCACATTGCCCCTGAGGGGACAGCAGCCGGGCGCCGGGGCTACGGCCTGAGCGACCCCGGCCGCACATCGGGACGAAAGCGCTGCCCGCGAGAGCGGAAAGCCCACCGCCGCTCAAATAGGCTGCGCGGTGGGGAGCAGCTCGGCCCCCTGTTGGCCACGAGCCACGACTGCTGCGGCAGCCAGTCAGGCGTGTGGTTGCGAGGCCGCACCACTCGAGGCCGGGTTCGCGGCGGCAGCCGCAAAGGTCGGTGAAGCGCCCCCGAGGGGCAACCCGCGCGGGGACGCGCTTACGACTCACCGTCAGCGGGATAGGCAAAGCGGGTCAGCAGATCTCTCAGCTTCTCGGGCTCACCGGGACTCAGGTCGGAGATCAGCCGCTCAGCCAGCGGCGCCGCCGCCACATGAGCTGCATCGAAGAGCTCGATGCCCTGATCCGTGATCTCGACTGCCCTTGCTCGCCGGTCCCCCGGAACAGCCTTGCGTACCGCCAGCCCCCTACGCTCCAGATCGTCCACCACTCGCATGATGCCCGCCTTGTCCGTCCCCGTCTCCGCCGCCAAGTCCCGCTGCACCGTGGCGCCACGGTCGACCAGCACCATCAGCACGGCGAAATGCCGCAGCTCGACGCCGAGCGGCCGAAGCGCCTCAGCCATGACTGCGGCCGCGCGCCAGTGCGCCCGGCGCAGCAGCAAGCCGAGAGCGAATGGCGAGGCATCCCCCGGGCGGTCGGTCGCACGCGAGGCGGTCGTGTGGTCAGAAGCATCGGTGCCCATGTGGGCAGATTACCAGCTATCCTTTCATTCGATACGATATCGAATGAAATTAGCGTGGCTGCTGCTACACCCTGATCCCACGGGTCACGCTACGACGCGCCGGCCAGGCCCCGAGCCGACCGCGCCGAAGCTCGGCGAATGCCTTTCCAGGTCTTCTTCAGCCCAGACGATCTTGCCGTCCGGTATCGAGCGGGAGCCCCATCTGCGGGACAGGTGGGCGACAAGGCCGAGCCCGCGGCCGTTCTCGTCGACGGTGCGCGCGCGACGCAGACGTGGCGAGCAGGCGTCGGTATCGGACACTTCACAGGTCAGGACCTGATGCCGGATCAGACGCAGCTGGACCGGACCGGTGCTGTAGCGGACCGCGTTCGTGACCAGTTCACTGACGATGAGCTTCGTGGGGCCCTCGAGACCTTCCAAGCCCCAATCGGTCAGCTGCCGGGCCGCCATCTGCCGGGCCGAGCGGGCAGCAGTCCGATCGTTCGGCAATGTCCAGGAGGCGACGCGGTCCGGGCCGAGGGAACGAGTCCGGACGACGAGCAGGGCGACATCGTCCGACGGCCCCCGACCCGGGAAGGTATCCATCGCGCGGGTACACACTTCTTCCAGGGATCGGCCCGGTTGCGCCAGAGCAGCCCCCAGACGGTTCATTCCCGCGTCGATGTCGTGATCACGGGTCTCGATCAGGCCGTCGGTGTACAGGGCGATGAGGCTTCCCTCCGGCAGTTCGAGCTCCACGGCCTCGAAGGGGACCCCCAATCCGGTGCCGAGTGGCGTGCCGCCGGGAAGGTCGGCGAAGGTGACCCCGCCTTGCGGGTCGACGATCGCGGGCGGAGGGTGCCCGGCCCCTGCCATGGTGCACTTCCGGGTGACCGGATCGTAGACGGCATAGACACACGTCGCGCCCACTGCGGCGGAGCGCTGGTCCGGAACGGCGGCGTCCTCCTCCGCCAGTCGCCGCACCGTGTCATCGAGGTGGGCCAGCACCTCGTCGGGGGGCAGTCCCATATCGGCAAGCGTGTGGACAGCGGTACGGAGCCTGCCCATGGTCGCGGCAGCGTTGACGCCGTGCCCCACCACATCACCGACGACGAGGGCCACCCTGGCGCCGGACAGTGGGATCACGTCGAACCAATCGCCTCCGACGCCGCGGTCCAATTCCGCGGGCAGGTAGCGCGAGGCCGCCTCGACCGCATCACCGCCCCTCAGACGGTGCGGGAGCAACTGGCGTTGAAGCGCAAGAGCCACGGAGTGTTCCCGCGCGTACTGGCGTGCGTTGTCCAACGACACCGCGGCCCGGCTGACGAGTTCTTCAGCCAGGAGCCGGTCGACCTCTTGGAACGGCGCCGGGTTTCCGGTGCGAATGAAGAAAGCCACCCCCAGCAGGGCCTGTCGCACGCGGATGGGTACAACCATCAACGAGTGCACGCCGCTCTCCTGGATCTTCTGCGCCCGCACAGGGTCCCGGTCGATCCATGTACCTGGAGCGGTGTCCACGATCGGCTCCAGGTGGGACCTGCCGGTGCGCAGAGCGTCGGCGACGGGCGAAGCAGGCGGCACGGGGACCGGCTCACCGCGCACCCACGGCGACTCCGGGGCTCCTTCGCGGATCGAGGCCACACCGGCCCGTCGGAAGGCGGGCAGGCGCCCGCCCGTCGGCCCGACGCCGGCCGGGGGCCCCTCGCCGAACGGGACCGGCTGTTCCAGGTCGACTGCGGCGTAGTCGGCGAACAGTGTCACGGCAATGTCGGCCAGTTCCTGGCTGGTCCGCATCACGCCCAGAGTTCTGCCCAGGCGCATACCGGCCTGGCCGAGGACGGCGAGGCGCTCGCGCAACCGCCGCCTCTCCGTGACATCGACGTTGATGGTGCACACTCCCAGCGCCCTGCCGTCGGCGTCCTGCAGGCAGGAGGACGAAGCGGCAAACGTGTGCTCGCGAACCGGACCCGCCGCCGGCCTTGGCCGGTACTCGTGGACCCTGGTGGTGCCGCTCTCCAGTACCTTCCGCATCACGGCCTCAAACGCATCGGGCTCGGCACCGGGCAGTACATCGGCGAAACGACGGCCGAGCCTTCGGTCGCGGGAAATACCGTCGTGACTCTCCATCGTGTCGTTCACCCAGGTGCAACGCAGCCGCAGGTCACGAACAGAGATGCCGATCGGCGTGCGGATGAGAAGCGACTCCCGCGCGGATCCGTTCACCGCCTGGCCGCCGGGCGTGCCCACGTCGCTCACGGACATGAGCCATCGGATTGATTCGTCCTGCCCCCGCAACATCGAGATCCGCAGGTGGACGTCAAGCATGCGACCGTTTCGGTGGCGTACCGCCGTCACGCCCGGCCAGCCGTTCCGGGTACGGCACTGCTCGGCGAACGCCGACATCGTCGGGGCCGCCTCGGAGCACGGCAGTACAAGTGCAGCGGGCCGACCCATTACGTCCCCGGCCGAGTACCCGACAAGCCGCTCGGCGGCTTGCGACCACGCGACGACCGTCCCCTGCTCGTCGACCATCGCGATCGCCGGCTCGGATGCCTCACGCGTCTTCGGATCTTTACGACCGAGTGTCACATCGTCAGTACTCGTCATGGGGACACTGCCCTCAGATAGGTGGGAGAAGACCGGTAGGGGCCGGCTGCGAGCCCAGGAACCACGGCAGGGCGGGCACTGGAGCGGCCCTCGTCGGCGTTCTCGGTTCCAGCGGAGACGCAGCCACCGGACTGGCTGCCATCTGCCCCTTTTGAGCAATTGACCGGATAGGGCGCCGCTGTGTGACACCGCCGCATCCGCCGTTGACCTGGGCCACCCCGGCGTTGTCGACTGCGAGGCGGGCGGATGCCCGGCAGGCTGCGGCGGGCCCGGCGACGGGGAAGCTCGCGGGAACCTCACAGGCGCCCTGCCACCGGGCCTGGAGGTCCCCGGGCCGATGCGGTCCTTCCGTACTGGATGGGTTCGGCGCCCTGGGCGCGAATGAACCCAGGCAGAGGGGCAATTGGTTGCCACGCTCCTTGCCTTCGGGGCACCCGGTCGCGCCATGCAACCAGGCGCCCCGCCCAGGGGCGGCGCTCGGCGATCGGGCAAGGCCCTCCTGCGCTCAAGCGGTGGCCTGCGCCGCCTCGTTGATCAGGCGTGCGACGTCTCCGGGGTGCGAGACGCTCACCGGGTGAGAGGCGGTGACGGTGACGGACGTGGCCTCGGCCCGCTCAGCCTTGAAGGTTTGCGTCTGCGGCGGGATGTCCAGGTCCTCCGTAGCCACGAGAACCCAGGACGGGATCTCCTTCCACGCCGGGGCGGAGGCGCCTTCGGTCAGGGCGGCGTTGGTCACGGGACGCTGGGTGGCAGCCATGAGTGCCGCCGTCTCCTCTGGAACGTCGGCGGCGACCTGGTGGTGGAACCTGCCCATCTCGATATACAGGTCCGCGGTCCGGCTGCCGTCGGGGAGCGTGAGAGGCACCGGGCGGAGCGCCTAGTCAAGGCTGCTGCCGGGGAACCCCGCGCGGTGGCGCGAAGACATCGAGAGAGACGTACGTCACGGCCCATCGCTGTCACGGTTTGCCGGGTACTCCGGTCAGTTCGGTGTAACTGTCTCTACACCGAGGAGATCCCGCCATGGAATCGCGCATCAACTACTTCGGCAATCCTCTCGCCGGCAAGGTCATGAAGCACCTCAACTCGGCCAACAAGGTGGTGGCCGATTCAACCCTGCCGATCGCGACCCAGGAACTGGTGAAGATCCGCGCCAGTCAGATCAACGGCTGCGGCTTCTGCACCGACATGCACACCAAGGACGCCATCGCCGCAGGTGAGATGCAGCAGCGCCTGAACCTGGTGGCGGTCTGGCGCGAGGCCAAGGTCTTCACCGATGCGGAGCGGGCGGCCCTGGAGATAGCCGAGCAGGGCACCCGCATCGCGGACGGCGCGGGCGGTGTCCCGGACGACGTCTGGGCGAATGCCGCGAAGCACTTCGACGAGGACCAGCTCGCTGCGCTGATCTCGCTGCTCGCGATCATCAACGCCTACAACCGCATCAACGTGATCAACCAGCAGCCTGGCGGGGACTACAAGCCCGGCATGTTCGGCTGAGACGGTCCGGGTCGCCGGACACCCACCGTCCGTCTCCCCTGTGGCCAGGGCCAACGACGGGGAGACGGACTCCCGGTGTCCGGACGCGCCGAAGCTGGGCCGTTCCGCTGGGCAGCCTCCTTGATGCCGTCGTGCGTGGATGCCGTCGTGCGAATCGCGGAGCCGGACCGCGCGGTCCACCCGATGCGTCGCACAAGTACGCAGCCAGGTCCGGGATGTCCCTCCCGGGTCGGTGTCCTGCGACTACCGGTTCCGACGGGCCGAACCTGCCGGAAGCGGGCCGCGGATCCAACTGCTCCTCGGCGACGGCCATGCACGGGGCGCTGAAGGCCCAGGAGCTCCTCACCTCACAGTGAGAACGTGCACGCGGACGTCTGGTCGGTGAACGGTGCCGACGGTCAGCGACTGGATGGGGCAGGTGCCCGACGGGGCACAACCTCAGGTCAGAGACCGTGTGAGTGGCTCCGCGCCGCAGCAGCGTGCCGTCCACGACGGTTGTAAAATTGGGCTGGCCGGAAGGGGGCATCATGCAGGCTGCGGATGACACCGAGTCGCTCGAAAGAGCGACGCAGGAGTTCCTCGCGGCGCGCCCGCAGTTGTTCGGTGTCGCCTACCGCGTGCTCGGCAGTTCCGCGGATGCCGAGGACATCCTCCAAGAAGCCTGGCTGCGATGGCAGAGCACCGACCGCGGGGACATCATCGAGCCTCGGGCCTTCCTGACGACAGTAACCACTCGGCTGGCGATCAACCTGGCGCAGTCCGCCCGGATGCGGCGGGAGTCGTATATAGGACCGTGGCTGCCCGAGCCGGTCGACACCAGCCGGGACCCGAACGTCGGCGCGGAACGCGCCGAAGCGGTGGAGATGGCGGTCCTGCTCGTCCTCGGGAAACTGAACCCGGTGGAACGGGCCGCGTACGTGCTGCGGGAGGCATTCGACTACCCCTACCCGCAGATCGCCGAAATGCTGGATACCAGCGAGGCCAACACTCGCCAGTTGGTAAGCCGGTCGCGCAAGCATCTGGCCGCCGAACGCAAGGAGCAGCCGGTCGGCCGGGCCGAGCACCGGCGGCTGCTGGAGGTGTTCCTAGGTGCGGCGCAGACTGGTGATCTCGCCACGCTCGAGCACGTGCTTTCCGAGGACGTCATCAGTTACTCCGACGGTGGCGGCATCCGGGGCGCGTCGAAGATCCCGGTCGTGGGGCGTCAGCACGTCTCCCGATACCTCAAGGCATTCGCCCCGCAGTTCTGGCCCGGCTCGGAAGTCAGCTGGGTCGAGGCCAACGGCCTGCCCGCCGTCCTGGTCACCTCGGGCGGCAGCGCGGTCGCGCTGCTGTCCGTCGACGCGTCGAACCGCGGCCTCGAGCGGATCATGTGGATGATGAACCCGGTCAAACTGGCGCCCTACGTGACGTCGTTGGCCGCATGAAGCCCCTCACTCCGACCGGCACCCGATCCGTCCGCGCACGGCGACGCCTTGCGCGACGATATTTCCCGCCCCTGTGGGACGTGCACGGGACGGTACGCAGCGCTGACTGTCGGCCACCGGCTCCTCCCCGTACCGCCTGACGTCTCCTGGGGCAGGGTGCGGGGCCTTCCTGGTGCTGCCAGGGCAACTTGCCCGCCAGGTCGAGCGCGCTCTCGCAGCCGCACTGAACTTCCCGCAGCGCCCCTGCCTGCAAGAGCCCGAATCATGAAGGCCTACAGCTTCCTGCGGGGTCGCCCCCTTCCCGTCACAAGAGCTGTGCCTGGTCGGTCTACATGAGCGAGGGCGCAGAGAAGAAGGGGTCGTGCATGAGGCTTCTGCACCGCACGTGCCGAGTGCGAGGCGTGAAGGAAGTCATACCGCCGACAAGGCGGTGGGCCATCCGTAGCATTCGGTGAATTACGGGAGGACGATCGAGGCGGTCGCCCGTTTTGCGCGGTGCCGTCCGGGTGGGAGGACGCCGTATGGACGATGCCGGTGATTCCGAGTCCATCGCGGAACTGCTGGACGAGCGGCGGCATCTGCTGGATGTCGCATGCTGGATGCTGGGCAGCGGCCCTGAGGCGGAAAGTGTCATTGCCGAGGCCTACCGACGGTGGTACGGGCTGTCCGATCCGGCGCGGGCGCGGATCGCGGCCCCTCGGTCCTGGCTCACGAAGGTCGTAGGCAATATCTGCTCGGCCCGCCTGATCCTGCCCGACCAGCAGCAGATCCCCGCAGCTGAGGAGGACGACGGCGAGGCGGAAGAGCTCCACCAGCCGCTGGAGGACGAGGCCGGCACGGTTCTGCTGAACGCGCCGGATCCCTTGTCCCCGGCCGAGCGGGGAGCGTTCCTGCTTGACGACGTCTGCGGGATGACTCCCGGCGCATCCGTCGGCATCGGGGGACGGCCGGAACAGGAGCGCACCGAACTCGCTCACCGCGCTCGCCGCAGTCTCCGGGCGCAGCGCTCGCGTCCCACCACACCGCAGGAGCACGACACCGTGGTCCGTGCCGTCCGGCAGGCCTGCGTCACTGAAGACGCACCTCTTCTGGCTTCTCTGCTGGCATCCGACGCCACGGCGCATTTCGACGGCGGCGGCAAGGTCCGCGCCCTGACCACACCCGTCCACGGCAACCTGCAGGTCGCCCGCAGCCTGCTGACCCTGCTCGCCCGGTGCCCACGCACCACTCTCGCCCCCCACTCCGTCAACGGCCGCACCGGAATCGTTGTACGTTACGGCCACCAGGTCGCCGCGATCATCAGCCTCGACATCGCCGGACGCCACGCCGTGCAGGTATGGGTCACCCTCAACCCGGACAAACTCCGCTCCTGGAACCAGCCGATTGCCGTTCCCGGACCGTCAAAGGCGGAAGGCAACGGTTCTGGAGCACAGGAGGAATGACATCCGACTCACAAGACGCTCCAGCCACGGCGAGCGAGCGCCCCTCACCTGCAGTAACGGCTATGGGGCATCGCACAGCCCCGGGACGCTCACGGCCCATAACTCCTCCGTGTCTATTCCGTTGAGCAGGCACAGGGCCGGACACCGCCGCCCCGACGGCGCCCCGGTCCGCCCCGGCCGGCCACCGACAAGCGGAACAGCCTGTGGGGGGACACCGTGGAAGCAGTACATCCGAGCCGGATCGGAGAGGTCATGGAGAGCAGCGACGACAACGGACTGCGGTGCCTGGTGACCGGCGCGACGGGGTACATCGGGGGTCGCCTCGTGCCCGAGCTCCTGGACGCGGGCCACACGGTCCGCTGTCTGGCGCGGAGCCCGGAAAAGCTGCGGGACTACCCGTGGGCGGGCCAGGTCGAGGTCTCCAAGGGCGATGTGACCGACGCGGAGTCCGTCGCGGCCGCCATGCAGGGCATCGAGGTCGCCTACTACCTGGTGCACGCCCTGAGCAGCGGGGCGGGGTTCGAGGAGACGGACCGGAAGGCCGCCCGGATCTTCGGTGAGCAGGCACGCGCCGCGGGCGTCCGGCGCATCGTGTACCTGGGCGGGCTCACTCCGGCCGACGTCCCCGAGCAGGAACTGTCGCCGCATCTGCGCTCGCGTGCCGAGGTCGGCCGCATCCTGCTCGACTCGGGTGTGCCGACGGCCGCGCTGCGTGCAGCTGTCATCATCGGCGCCGGGTCCGCCTCCTTCGAGATGCTGCGCTATCTCACCGAGCGACTGCCCGTGATGGTCACACCGAGCTGGGTGTCGACACGGATCCAGCCGATCGGGGTCCGGGACGTGCTGCGCTATCTCGTCGGCAGCGCGCGCATGCCGGCCGAGGTGAACCGCACCTTCGACATCTGCGGGCCCGACGTGATGACGTACCGGGCGATGATGGAGAAGTACGCCGAGGTGGCCGGACTGCCGCACCGGCTGATCCTCCCCGTCCCGATGCTGACGCCGAGACTGTCCAGTCACTGGATCGGGCTCGTCACCCCGGTCCCCGCCTCCATCGCCCGTCCGCTCGCGGAGTCCCTGCGGTACGAGGTCGTGTGCCACGAGCACGACATCGCCGACCATGTGCCGGACGGCGCCGGGCAGCCCTTCTCCTTCGCCACGGCTCTCGGCCTGGCCCTGCAGAGGGTTCGCGAGGCCAGGGTGACGACCCGGTGGTCGTCCGCGTCCACCCCGGGCATCCCCAGCGACCCGCTGCCCACCGACCCCGACTGGGCGGGCGGCAGTCTGTACACGGATGTGCGGGAGCACGATGTGGACGCCTCGCCCGAGGCGCTCTGGCGGGTCGTCGAGGGAATCGGCGGTGACAACGGCTGGTACTCCTTCCCCCTGGCCTGGGCGGTGCGGGGCTGGCTGGACCGGCTGACGGGCGGTGTGGGGCTGCGTCGGGGCCGGCGGGACGCCCAACGGCTGCGCGTCGGGGACTCGCTGGACTTCTGGCGGGTGGAGGAGATCGAGCCCGGCCGTCTGCTCCGGCTGCGCGCCGAGATGCGGCTGCCCGGTCTGGCCTGGCTGGAGATGTACGTGGAGGAGGGCGGGGGCGGCCGGTCCCACTACCGGCAACGGGCCATCTTCCACCCGTCCGGACTTTTGGGACACGCGTACTGGTGGAGCGTGTCACCGTTCCACGCGCTCGTGTTCGGCGGGATGTCGCGCAACATCGCGCGCGCGGCCTGCAAGGACGGTGGGACGCGATGAGCGTATCGGTGGTCCTGTTCACGTCCGATCTGCGCCTCCACGACCATCCGCCCCTGCACGCGGCCCTCGCGTCGGCCGACGAGGTGCTTCCGCTGTTCGTCCTGGACGAGGGCATCGAGGACGCCGGGTTCGGCGTCCCGAACCGGCGTGCGTTCCTCGCCGACTGCCTCCGGGACCTGGACGCCGGGCTCCGAGACCGGGGCGGACGACTGGTGATCCGTTCGGGCGAGCCGGCCGAGGAGGTCTGCCGGATCGTCACGGAGACGGGTGCGCGCGACGTTCACGTCGCGGCGGGCGTCAGCGCCCACGCACAGCGCCGCGAGGAACGGCTGCGGACGGCGCTCGGATCCCAGGGCTGCCGGCTGCACGTCCATGACGCGGTGATCACCGCGGTCGCGCCCGGGGCGGTGATCCCCTCCGGCGGGGGCAAGGACCACTTCGCCGTCTTCACGCCGTACTTCCGCCGCTGGTCCGGGGCGCAGGTGCGGTCCCCCTTCGGGGCGCCGCGCACCGTCCGCGTACCGGAGGGTCCCGCATCCGCGGCCGTGCCCTCACGTGCCGGTCTCCCGGGGGTCTCGGCGGGACTGGCGGAGGGCGGGGAGAGCGAGGGCCGCAAACGTTTCGCCGGATGGCGCCGCCACGGACTCGGACGGTACGAGACGCGCCACGACGATCTCGCGGGCGACGGCACCTCACGGCTCTCCCCGCACCTGCACTTCGGCACGCTCTCCCCCACCGAGCTGGTCCATCGGGCACGCGCGGCGGGCGGTCCGGGCGCGGATGCCTTCGTACGGCAGTTGTGCTGGCGGGACTTCCATCACCAGGTCCTGGCCGCCCGGCCCTCCGCCGCCCGTACCGACTACCGTTCGCAGCACGACCGTTGGCGCACCGAGCGGTCGGCCGCGGACGAGATCACCGCCTGGCAGGAGGGCCGCACCGGCTATCCGGTGGTCGATGCCGCGATGCGCCAGCTGCGCCACGAGGGCTGGATGCACAACCGTGGCCGGCTGCTGACCGCGAGTTTCCTCGTCAAGACGCTGTACGTGGACTGGCGGATCGGCGCGCGCCACTTCCTGGATCTGCTGGTGGACGGGGACATCGCCAACAACCAGCTCAACTGGCAGTGGATGGCGGGTACGGGCACGGACAGCCGGCCCAACCGGGTGCTGAACCCGGTGCTGCAGGCCAAACGGTACGACCCGGACGGTGCGTACGTCCGCCGCTGGCTGCCCGAACTGGCGGGGCTCGACGGCGGTGCCGTCCATGAGCCGTGGAAGCTGCGGGCCGCGGAGCGCGCCCGGTACGACTACCCGGAGCCGGTCGTCGGACTGGCCGAGGGACTGGCCCGGTTCAAGGACGCCCGCGGAATCGACCAGGGCCTGTGACGTTGCAGTCCGCCGCGGGACCTGCCCAGCAGGGCCTGGCTCAGCCGGTGCTTGCGTCGGCGTCGGACGCGTCACCTTGCGGCCTGTCCGTTCAGTCCTTCCGGGCCGCCCCCTTTCGCCGGGCTTGCTCGTGCTCGCGGGCTGCTCTCTCCAGGGTGCCCATCAGGCCCGTGCCCACCCTCATCGCGGCGGCGTCGTGGTGAGCGCGCACGCTGGTGGAGTCCACGCCCATCAGCGACAGGTCGGTTCTTCCCACGCGAGCCGCTTCAGTGATCATGCCTTCCAGCAGAGCGACTCCCAATGTCTGTCCGTGAGTTGCCTACGCGTCACAGCCCCGTTCTATCGGCTCCAGCCTCTCAACGGGGCAGAACTCAGCACTGATCACGACGTCACACAGGCCTTAGCGGCCCCCGGCCGGGGGCCGGAGTCAGTCCGCGGTCTTCGTGAAGTCCAGGTCGGCATGGCGGACGGCGTAGGAGGCGGTGGAGACCGTGGCGCCGAGCATGCTGACGCAGCCGAAGAGGAGGAAGGTGGGGCCGGCGCCCCACCCTTCCACCAGGAGGCCGAAGAGCGGGAACATCACCGGGGTGATGCCGACAGCGCTGAGCGCCTGGACGGAGGCGACCCGGCCCTGGAAGGCGAGGGCGGTGTTGGCCTGCATCAAGGCCAGGGCCAGACCGCCGCAGAGGCCGGAGACCAGGCCGGAGACGAGCGCCACGGCGACCGCGAGGGCGAGGTTCGGCATGACGCCGATCAGGCCGATGCCGGCGGAGGCGACGAGCAGGGCGATGTTGTGCCAGTGGCCGGCCCGGCGGAAGCGGCCGCGCACGACGAGCAGGAGCGAGGTCGTGCAGACGCCGGTGCTGAGGGCGGCGTTCACCCAGGCACCGCCGGAGGGGCCCCAGCCGCGTTCCTCGGCGAGCATGATGACGCCGATCGCCATCGGCGGGATGCAGCCGATCATGGAGAGCAGTCCGGAGAGGACGAGCGGGCCGACGACGGGCTCGTGGCGCAGGTAGACGATGCCGTCGACCAGGTCGCGGCGGGCGGTGGAGTCCGCGGCGGGCTCTTCCTCGGGCGGCAGCGGGGCGAGCCGGACCGCGACCAGGAGGAACAGCGAGAGGGTGAAGAGGACGCCGGTCACGGCGAACGCGGCGGCGGGGCCGCCGAGCCCCATCGAGAATCCGGCGAGCGGCGGACCGGCGATGTGGCCGGACCGCTGCACCAGATTGCGCAGGCTCTGCACCCGCATCAGCTGGTCGCGGCCGGTGAGCCGGGGCGGCATGGCTCCGACCGCCGGCATGAACAGGGCGTCCACGACGCCGAAGACGAGGGCGAGCGCGACGAGCAACCAGAGGCCGGGGGTGCTGAACGCGAGCGCTGCGGCGGCCGCGAGGATCACCACAGCGCGGACCGCGTCGGAGGAGATGACCACCCTGCGCGGGCCGAACCGGTCGGCGATCACACCGCCGCCGAGCATGAGGATCGCCCGGGGTATCGCGCCGACCGCCATCACCAGGCCGACCTGGGCCGGTCCGGCCACCTTCTGCGCGGCCCAGCCGAGCGCCACGAAGTAGGCGGCGTCGCCGACCACGGAGAAGGTGTAGGCGATCAGCCAGCGCAGGACGTTGCCGTCCCGGTGTGCCGGGGTGGAGGGGGTGACGGCCACGGCGGGGGCGGGCGGGGCGGCGTCGTGGATGGGTTCATCTGCTCGCGAGGTCACAAACGCGCATGATCTCCCACGACGTCGGCCCCGTACAACGGAATTACCTGCCGGATGTCATGGCCCTCCGGCGGCGGGCCGGGGCCGCCGCCGTCAGCCGCTACGACAAGACCCCGAAAGCTACGACGTCGGCCTCCACCTCCGAGCCTCCATGATCTGGCTCAACGACCTCACCCCGACGACAGAGTGATCGCGACCCCACACAGGCCCTGGGGCCTCTCAGACCTTGCGCCAGCGGGCGTTGGCCCAGGAGAAGGCACCGAAGGCGGCCAGGCCGAGCGCGACCAGTGCGAGCAGCCAGGGGCCGGCCGGAGTCTCGGTGAAGGAACGCAGGGTGTCGTCCATTCCCTTCGCCCGGCCCGGTTCGTGCCGGACCGCGGCGGCGACGGCGAACCCGCCCGCCGTCGCGAAGACGATGCCGCGGACCGCGCCGCCGAACATGCCGGAGAAGTCGACGGCCCGGCGGACCTTCTGCGTCATCTCGGACATCTTCAGGTGCTTGCGGTACTTACGGGTCACGGCCCGGAAGGCGATCCAGAGCCCCGCTCCGACGACGGCGGCACCCGCGATCCCGACGATCCACTGGCCCCCGGTCCATTCCAGGGCCTTCGCCGTGACGTCGTCGGTCTGCCGGTCGCTCGATCCGCTGCCGCTGCCCTGGTCGCCTGCGGCATAGGAGAGCACGGAGTACGACACGAAGCCGTAGAAGAGGAAGCGGGCGGCGGCCATGGCGCGCTTGCCCGGCTTGTCACCGTCGGGGCCCGCCAGTCCGAAGAGCGCCTCGGACAGGCGCCACAGGGCCATCCCGGCCAGAGCCACACCGAGCGCCCAGAGCAGGACGCTCCCGAAGGGCTTCTCCGCTATCTCGGCGATGGCGCCGCCTCGGTCCGCCTGCTTCCCGCCGCTGTCGGAGAAGGCGATGCGCAGGGCGAGCAGTCCGACCAGGAGGTAGATCACCCCGCGCGCGACGAACCCCGCCCGGGCGCCCGCGGCCACGGCCTTGCTGTTCGCGGCTCTTCGGGCGGTACGACGTCCGTCGGCCGACAACGCGTTTGTATTCATGAACTGCCGGTTGCCCCCGAAGCGGCGATCAATGCGGGCCCGGCGCCACGGACACTCCCTACTCCTCCTCCGGTGCCGCCGCCACCTGCCCCTTCGCGCGCCGGCCCACGACGGCCGCGGCGCCCAGGGCGCTGCCGGCGAAGGCGAGGGCCAGCGTCCACGGCCGGTCGAGGACGTGGTGGGTGGCGTGGTCCAGGGAGTAGCGTCCGGCACCCGTCAGGCCGATCGCCGCGGCGGTGAAGCCGAGGAACGCCGGGTACTCGTACCCGCCGCCCATCGCGAAGAAGCCCGCAGGGGCGTGGACGGCGACCGCACCGGCCATCGTGCCGGCCGCGGCGGCTCCGGCGGCCGGGGTGGCGAGACCGAGGGCCAGCAGAACCCCGCCGCCGGCCTCGCCGAGGCCGGCGGCCACGGCGCTGTACTTCGGCGGGTGGAAGCCCATGGCCTCCATTCCCGCGGTGGTGCCCTCGATACCGCCGCCGCCGAACCAGCCGGCGAGCTTCTGGCTGCCGTGGGCGGCCAGCACGGCTCCCGTACCGACCCTGAGTATGAGAAGTCCGAGGTCACGCCGGTTGATGCAGGTCATGGGGGTCTCCCGTCGACGCGGAAAGCGCGGAGGTGCGAAACCGTACGAATCCACTGTCGTCGGGCCCGGGCGGTGGGGTGCGGCAGTGCTGGGCCGTTCGGGGGCCGCCCGTGCGGGGACTGCTCCCCCGGAGTCACCGAGTGCGACGTACGTCATTGTGCAACTAGTTGCACAATGACGTTCCCCTCGTCTACAACTGGCACGACGACACTGTGCGAGGAGACCCGGATGAGCCCGTACCCGAACCTGCTGAGCCCGCTCGACCTCGGATTCACCACCCTGCCCAACCGGGTGCTGATGGGATCGATGCACATCGGCCTGGAGGAGGTCGAGCGCGGTTTCGAGCGGATGGCGGCCTTCTACGCGGCCCGCGCGCGCGGCGGCGTGGGCCTCATGGTCACCGGCGGAATCGCCCCCAGCGCCCGCGCCTGCTCCTTCCCCGGCGGCGCCAAGATGACGAACGAGGCCGAGGCGGCGCAGCACGCGGAGGTCACCGCGGCGGTGCACGCGGCGGGCGGCCGGATCGCGATGCAGATCCTGCACTTCGGGCGCTACGCACACCACCCCGACCTGGTCGCACCGAGCGCCCTCAAGGCGCCGATCAGCGGCTTCACCCCGCACGCGCTGGCCGACAACGAGGTCGAGGAGACCATCGAGGACTTCGTGCGGGCCGCGGAACTGGCCCAGCGCGCGGGCTACGACGGTGTCGAGATCATGGGCTCCGAGGGCTATCTGATCAACGAGTTCATCGTGGCCGCCACCAATCACCGCGAGGACCGCTGGGGCGGCAGCTACGAGAACCGCATCCGGTTCCCCGTCGAGATCGTGCGCCGGGTACGCGAGCGGGTCGGCACCGACTTCATCCTCATCTACCGGCTCTCCATGCTGGACCTGGTGCCCGGCGGCTCCACCCTGGAGGAGGTCGTCCAGCTCGCCCGCGAGATCGAGGCGGCCGGCGCGACGATCATCAACACCGGCATCGGCTGGCACGAGGCACGCATTCCCACCATCGCGACGTCCGTGCCGCGCGGCGCCTTCACCTGGGTGACCGAGAAGGTGCGCGGTGCCGTCTCCGTACCGCTGGTGACCAGCAACCGCATCAACACCCCCGAGCTGGCCGAGGAGATCCTCGCCTCGGGCCGTGCGGACATGGTGTCCATGGCGCGGCCGTTCCTCGCCGACCCGGACTTCGTCGCCAAGGCGGCCGAGGGGCGTGCCGACGCGATCAACACCTGCATCGGCTGCAACCAGGCCTGCCTGGACCACATCTTCAGCCTGCAGATCACCTCCTGCCTGGTCAATCCGCGCGCCTGCCACGAGACCGAGCTGGTGCTCTCGCCGACCCGTACCCGCAAGCGTGTCGCCGTGGTCGGGGCGGGTCCCGCCGGTCTGGCGTGTGCGGTCACCTCTGCCGAGCGCGGGCACGCGGTGACGCTGTTCGACGCGGCCGACGAGATCGGCGGCCAGCTCAACGTGGCGCGCCGGGTGCCCGGCAAGGAGGAGTTCAACGAGACGCTGCGCTACTTCCGGACCCGGCTGGCCGAGGAGGGCGTCGAGCTCCGGCTGTCCACGCGTGCCGGTTCCGCCGAACTCGACGGCTACGACGAGATCGTCCTGGCGACCGGGGTCGAGCCCCGCTCCCCCGCGATCCCCGGCATCGAGCACCCGAGTGTCGTCAGCTACCTGGACGTCCTGCGCGACGGGGCGCCGGTCGGCGACCGGGTCGCGGTCGTCGGGGCCGGCGGCATCGGCTTCGACGTCGCCGAGTTCCTCACCGACGGCGGGGACGCGGCAAGCCTGGACCCGGAGGTGTTCTTCCGGCAGTGGGGCGTGGACACCGACTACGCGGACCGCGGCGGACTGCGCGCCCCCGAGCGTCCCAAGTCCCCCCGCACGGTGCACCTGATCCAGCGCAAGGCCAGCAAGGTCGGGGCCGGACTCGGCAAGACGACCGGCTGGATCCACCGCACCGAACTGCGCCACCGCGGCGTCACGATGATCGCGGGCGCCTCGTACGACCTCATCGACGACGAGGGCCTGCACCTCACCGTCGACGGCGAGCAGCACCTGCTCCCGGTCGACACCGTGGTCCTGTGCGCGGGCCAGGAACCGCGTCGTGAGCTGTACGAGGAGCTGCGTGCCGCAGGCCGTCCGGTGCACCTGATCGGTGGCGCCGATGTCGCCGCCGAACTGGACGCCAAGCGCGCGATCCGCCAGGGCACGGAGCTCGCCGCAGCGCTGTGACGGCCCCGCTCCACCCCTCCTTAGGATGCACTCCATGTCCCTCCCGCACGCGATCCTCACCGCCCTGCTCGAGAAGCCTTCGTCGGGGCTGGAGCTGACCCGCAGGTTCGACCGGTCGATCGGGTACTTCTGGCCGTCGACGCATCAGCAGATCTATCGCGAGCTGGGGAAACTGGAGCAGGCCGGGCACATCCGGGTCCTGCCGTCGCCGCAGCCGGCCCGTGGGCAGAAGAAGGAGTACGAGGTCCTGCCCGCGGGCCGCGACGAGCTCAGGGCCTGGGTGGCGGTGTCCGAGGACCCGCGCCCGGTCCGCGATCCGCTGCTGCTGCGGATGCGGGCGGCGGCGGTGGTCGGGGCCCCGGGGCTGGCCGGCGAGCTGCGCCGGCATCTCGCCCTGCACGAGCGGCAACTGCAGGAGTACCTGGACATCGAGGAGCGGGACTTCCCGCCGGAGCGGACCGCGGACGAGGACACCCTGCGGCATCTGGTGCTGCGCGGGGGCATCGATCTGGAGACCTTCTGGACCGGCTGGCTGACCAGGGCCATCGGCGATCTGGACGGGCTCGCGGCCGAGGAGGACCCGGCTACGTGAGGCCGGGTCCTACGGGCCGCCGACCTATGTCCTGACCGGTTCGGGCCTCAGCCCGAGCGGGTCGGCGGCCCGCGGGCCGCCGATGACCTGGCTGCCCGTGCCGGGGCTGCTGTCGACCGGGCTGCTCTGTACCGGGCTGCTGTTCACCAGGATCGGGGCGACCGGGCTCGTGACGGGCGGCCGGCTCGCGATCGACGCGCTGCCGGTGACGACCCGCGACGGCGTGTCCGCACCGGACGGGCCTGGTGCGGTCCGCTGCTGGGCGCGGCTGAGCAGGATCACGCCCCGTACCGCGGCCGCCGTGCCCAGGAGCGCCGGGACCAGGCCGGTCACGCCGCTCTGCAGGTGCTCGCCCAGCAGGGCCAGACCGATCACGGCGGCGGCGATCGGGTTGGCGAGGGTGACCACGGCGAGCGGGGCCCCGAGGCCGCCCCGGTACGCGGTCTGGGACAGCAGCAGGCCGCCCATGGCGAACACGGAGACGAGCAGAGCCACCGTCACCAGCCGCCAGCTGAGCAGCGGACCGGTGTGGTCGGTGGCCGC
This sequence comes from Streptomyces sp. NPDC056452, assembly GCF_042796085.1. Lineage (NCBI taxonomy): Bacteria > Bacillati > Actinomycetota > Actinomycetes > Kitasatosporales > Streptomycetaceae > Streptomyces > Streptomyces sp. NPDC056452. The sequence goes on along the minus strand of NZ_JBHTRI010000036.1, from coordinate 2,301 downwards.
GACCGTGAGCGTCTGGGTGAGCGCGGAAGCCACGCCCGAGGTGATGCCGGATGCCGCGGCGTGCCGGAGGCCCGGGCGGGCGCCCGGCCGGCTGAGACCGGCGACCAGCGCCATCGTCACGGCGGAGACGGCGAGGGCCTCGGGCAGGCTGAGCGTGTCGTGCGGCCCGGCGCCTCCCGCGGCCATCAGCAGGGCGCCGAGACCGAGCAGTGTGAGGAGCGTGCCGCGCCACTCCGTGCGGCTGACCCTGCGACCGGCGGCGCGGGCTCCGAGCGGAACGGCCGCGACGAGAGTGAGCGCACCGAGCGGCTGCACGAGGGTCAGAGGTCCGTACTTGAGCGCGGCGACGTGCAGCAGCGCCCCGCCGGCGTTCAGGCTGACCGCCGACCACCAGGCACCCCGGCCCATCAGGCGCAGCACTCCGGTGGACGGTTCGGTGCGGCCGGCGAGCCGTGCCTGCGCCACCGCGGCTGCGGCGTAGGCGGCTGCGGAGACGAGTGACAGCGCGACGGCGACGAGTGTGGCGTTCATCGCGGTGCTCCGGATCGTGCGTACGGCCCGGACGCGGATGCGTACGCGGGGCTCGGGACGGGCGTCGGCAGGTACGGCCCGTCCGCCGGGATCCCGGCGGACGGCCACGGCAGGTGCGCGCGGACGGGCGCGGTGCGCGGCAGCGGGATCGCCGCGAGGACCACGGCCAGCAGGGCGGAGACCACGATCGCGTCGAGCCAGTAGTGGTTGGCCGTACCCACGATGACGAGCAGGGTGACGAGCGGGTGGAGCAGCCAGAGCAGTCGCCACCGGGAGCGGGTGGCGACGATCAGTCCGACGGCGACCGTCAGCGCCCATCCGAAGTGCAGGGAGGGCATCGCGGCGAACTGGTTGGCCATCGAGTCGGTCGAGGGCGTGGCCCCGTACACCGTCGGGCCGTACACCTGTCCGGTGTCGACGAGAGCCGCGGCGTCCAGCATCCGCGGCGGTGCGAGCGGGAGGAGCACATGCAGCGCGAGCGCGGCACCGGTGAGGACGGCGAGTATGCGGCGCGACCACACGTAGTGGCGCGGCCGCCGCCAGTACAGCCAGACCAGGAACAGCAGGGTGACCGGGAAGTGCACGGTCACGTAGTAGGTGTTCGCCGCCTGCACGAGCGTCTGGCTGTGGAGCAGCACGCCCTGTACGACCCCTTCACCGGGGAGGTGCAGTGCCCGCTCGAGATTCCAGACGTGCCCGGCGTTGCGGTAGGCCTCCTCGACGTGTCCGTTCGCGGCCTGCCGGCCGAGTTTGTAGACGAGGAAGAGTCCCGCGACCAGAAGAAGCTCGCGGACGAGGGGCGGTCGGGCAGAGGTGTCCGGCTCCCGGTCCGCAGGCTCGCTGCGGGTGTGCATCACCCGTGCCCCTTTGCTGACGAAGCGCTGTTACGGCGGCATGGTCAAGTCCATGCCGTATCGATACGCCAGTGTACCGATACGAAAACGTATCGGTACACTGGCGTATCGATACACTGGAGTGCAGAGGGTCCCCGCCGCAGCGTCGCAGAGAGGGAAAAGCGCATGTCATCGCCCGGTTCCACGCAGTCGGCCGGTTCCGCACAGGAGTCGGCACCCACATCGCGCCGGTCGAAGATCACACCGGAACGGGCGCACGAGCTCTACACGGCCGTCCTGGACCTGCTCCGGGAGAGCGGCTACGAGTCGCTGACCATGGAGGGCGTCGCCTCGCGTACCCGGTGCGGCAAGTCGACCCTGTACCGGCAGTGGGGATCCAAGCCGGAGCTGGTCGTCGCCGCACTGCACAGCACCCGCAGGCCGGTGCTCGCGGACATCGACACGGGCACCCTGAGCGGCGACCTGCACGCGGCCGCCGAGGCCGTCTGCACGGCGTCCGACCGCGACTCCACCCTCGTCCACGCGCTCGGCCACGCCGCACTCCAGAGCCCCGACCTGCTGCGGGCCCTGCGCGAGGCGCTGATCGCGCCGTCGATCGCCGCGATCGACGGCATGGTCCGGCGCGCCGTCGACCGCGGCGAGATCGAGGCGGACAACCCCGCGGCGGAGTACGTCGCCGCACAGATCCTGGGCATCATGCGCGCCCGGCCACTCCTGGAGGGGCGGTACGGGGACGACGCGTTCGTCACCCGCTTCATCGAGTGCGCCGTCCTTCCCGCGCTCGGCCTCCCGGCGGCCCCACCCGGGCCCTCATGAACGTGGGCCGTCGTCCGAGCGGATGACGACGGTCCGCCCGCGCCGCACCGTGGGGACGGGGGTGGCGCGCAAACCGGCCGGCCGGCGGCTTCCTCGGAAG
>NZ_JBHTRI010000035.1:77232-85063 GCF_042796085.1 Streptomyces sp. NPDC056452 | reverse complement strand
GGTGCGGGAACCGGGGCCGTACGGGACGGACCCGAGTGATCAGCCTTCGGCCGTCGCTGCTTCGGCGGCGGCCGTTGTCGCGCGGGCACGACGACGGCGCGGCTTCGCAGGCGCCTCGTCCTCGGACACGGCGACGCTCGCCACGGCCTCGGAGACTCCGGCCTCCGCCTTCACGGCGGCACGCGGCCGGCGACGGCGCGGCTTCGTCTCCGCAGCGTCCTCGGTGGCGGCCGGAGCAGCGGCCACCGCCTCGGTCTTCGGCTTGGCGGCGGCGCGGGGCCGACGGCGGGCCTTGGTGTCGGACACGGGCTCCGACGCCGGAGCGATCTGGAAGTCGACCTCGTCGACGACCGGCCTGACGACACGGGCGCGGCGACGCGGCTTGGTGACGGACTCCGCCACCGGTGCGGCAACGGCCACGGTCTGGAAGTCGACCACGGCCTCGGCGGCCGGGGCCACCGTCACCGTCTCGGCGACAGCCTTCACGGCGGTGGTCCGGGCGCGGCGGCGGCGCGGCTTCGCGTCGGCCTCCGGCTCGGCCTCGGCCACGGGTGCGGCCACGGCGGTCTCGACGACAGCGGGCGCGGCCGGAGCCTCGGCCACGGCCACCGCGGACTCCACGACGCCCTCGGGGGCGCCGACGCGGGCACGGCGACGGCGGCGCGGGGTCCGCGCCTCCGTCTGCTCCTCGCCGGCCTCCGTGGACGGCGCGGGCACGGTGACGGCGCCTTCCTCGGAGGCGCTGCCGCCCCGGGTGCGACGACGCTGACGCGGGGTGCGCGGGGCGCGCTCCTCACGAGGGGCGGGGGCGGTCGCGGCCGACTTGCGGCCGCGGCCGCCGGTCTCGCCGAGGTCCTCGAGCTCCTCGGCCCGCAGACCCGCACGGGTCCGCTCGGTCCGCGGCAGGACACCCTTGGTGCCTGCGGGGATGTCGAGGTCCTCGTACAGGTGCGGCGAGGTGGAGTACGTCTCGACCGGGTCCGGGAACTTCAGGTCCAGGGCCTTGTTGATCAGCTGCCAGCGCGGGATGTCGTCCCAGTCGACCAGCGTGATCGCGATGCCCTTGGCGCCCGCGCGGCCGGTGCGGCCGATGCGGTGGAGGTAGGTCTTCTCGTCCTCCGGCGACTGGTAGTTGATGACATGGGTCACACCCTCGACATCGATACCGCGCGCGGCGACATCGGTGCAGACGAGGACGTCCACCTTGCCGTTGCGGAACGCGCGCAGTGCCTGCTCACGGGCGCCCTGGCCGAGGTCGCCGTGGACCGCGCCGGACGCGAAACCGCGCTTCTCCAGCTGGTCGGCGATGTCGGCGGCCGTGCGCTTCGTACGGCAGAAGACCATGGCCAGTCCGCGTCCGTTGGCCTGGAGGATGCGGGAGAGCATCTCCGGCTTGTCCATGTTGTGCGCGCGGTAGACGTGCTGCGCGGTGTTCTTGACGGTCGTGCCCTCGTCGTCGGGCGACGTGGCGTTGATGTGCGTCGGCTGCGACATGTAGCGGCGCGCGAGAGAGATGACAGCGCCCGGCATGGTGGCCGAGAACAGCATCGTCTGGCGCTTCGGCGGCAGCATCGTGATGATGCGCTCGACGTCGGGCAGGAAGCCGAGGTCGAGCATCTCGTCGGCCTCGTCGAGGACGAGGACGCGGATGTGCGAGAGGTCGAGCTTGCGCTGGCCCGCCAGGTCGAGCAGACGGCCCGGGGTGCCGACGATCACATCGACGCCCTTCTTGAGGGCCTCGACCTGGGGCTCGTACGCCCGGCCGCCGTAGATCGCGAGAACGCGGACGTTACGGACCTTGCCCGCGGTGAGCAGGTCGTTGGTGACCTGCTGGCACAGCTCGCGGGTGGGGACGACGATGAGAGCCTGCGGCGCGTCGGTGAGCTTCTCCGGCGCGGCGCGGCCCGACTCGACGTCGGCGGGGACGGTCACGCGCTCCAGGAGCGGAAGACCGAAACCGAGCGTCTTGCCGGTGCCGGTCTTGGCCTGGCCGATGACGTCGGACCCGGAGAGCGCTACGGGGAGCGTCATCTCCTGGATGGGGAAGGGGGACGTGATGCCGACAGCCTCAAGGGCTTCGGCCGTCTCGGTAAGGATTCCGAGGTCGCGGAAGGTAGTCAGGGTGCTGCCTCTTCTGTGAGACGCGGTCCGAGGCGAACGCTGGGGGTCGTACCGTGCCGGGGTTGGTCATCCGGCCGTGGATGGGCCGGGTGGCGCGGGACCACTGCCGTCGCTCGAGCGCTCGTGCCGCTGAGGGGGCCCCTCATCTGCGGTCGTACGTGTCGCACACACCGCGTGGAGGGCTGTCGGGTCGGAGCCGATCGGGCCACCGACCGGGCATCCTCATTCAAGGTCGCGCTTCTGGCACATGAAAATGCTCAGTAAGCGCAATACCACTGTACCCCGGATTCGCGCATGTGTGTTGGGCGAATTCATCGGAACGGTGTGATGTCTCCGGCTGACCAGGCCCTTCCGTCCCGGAGCGGGCGGGCTATTCTGCGCTCCATGGAGACGCCTGACAACGCCACTGAAGCATCCGACGAAGCCCCCGCACCCACCGGGATCGCCGCCCAGGACTGGGCCACCGCGTCCGCCGACCCGCAGTACCGTGCCGCAGTCGTGGATCTGCTGGGCGCGCTCGCCTATGGCGAACTGGCGGCCTTCGAGCGGCTCGCCGAGGATGCGAAACTCGCGCCGACACTCGGCGACAAGGCGGCACTGGCAAAGATGGCGTCCGCCGAATTCCATCATTTCGAGCAGCTGACCGACCGGCTCACGGCGATCGAGGAGGAGCCGACGGCGGCCATGGAGCCGTTCGCCAAGGCGCTGGACGACTTCCACCGGCAGACCGCGCCCTCGGACTGGCTCGAGGGCCTCGTCAAGGCGTACGTGGGCGACTCGATCGCCAGCGACTTCTACCGTGAGATCGCGGCCCGCCTCGACACGGACACCCGCTCCCTCGTGCTGTCCGTGCTCGACGACACGGGGCACGGCAACTTCGCGGTCGAGAAGGTGCGGGCCGCCATCGAGGCGGAACCCCGCGTGGGCGGCAGGCTCGCGCTCTGGGCCCGGCGGCTGATGGGTGAGGCGCTCTCCCAGGCCCAGCGGGTGGTCGCCGACCGGGATGCCCTGTCGACGATGCTCGTGGGCGGAGTCGCGGACGGCTTCGACCTGGCCGAGGTCGGCCGGATGTTCTCCAGGATCACCGAGGCCCACACCAAGCGGATGGCCGCACTCGGCCTGGCGGCCTGACGGACGCCCCTACTGGGCCGCCGCTGACCGGACCGGCCGGCTGCCGCGCGGGCGGATGAGCAGCGACAGCGTCACCGCCCCGACGAGCACCGCGCCGGCCGGTGTCGCCAGGACATGGCCGGAGCCCAGCGCCGAGTGCGTCAGATACGCCCCGAACAGGGCCCCGAGCGCCCCGGTGACGAACACGGTGCGGTGGGACGGGAGCCGGTCGGGCAGCCGGCGGAGGGCGACCCAGGACAGTGCGAGTCCGAGCACGACGGAGCTGATGGATTCCCAGAGCACAGAGTGTCACCTCGCTTGATTGCGCGGCGGGCAGAGCGGTCGTAGGCGGTATTACCCGGGGCCGCGGAATGCAACCCTCCCCCGCCCCCGGGAAACCCCTCCGGGGGAAAACCGGTGGTGAAACGGTTGCGGCGGGAAAACGGGGGCAGCGGAAGAGGCCCGGCGGATGTTCTCCGCCGGGCCTCTTCCGCTGTCTTTCGGGTCGCGCGACCTACAGCGCGCCGAACCCCACCCGTCGGGTGCTGGGCTCGCCGATCTCCACGTACGCGATCCGGTCGGCCGGCACCAGAACCTTGCGGCCCTTGTCGTCCGTGAGGCTGAGCAGCTGCGCCTTGCCGCTGAGCGCCTCGCCGACCGCGCTCTCGACCTCTTCGGCGGAAAGCCCGCTCTCCAGAATGATCTCCCGGGGCGTGTGCTGCACCCCGATCTTGACCTCCACGGCTATGTCCCTCCGACGGTCCGTCTCTGCGCGGTGAACCGCGCCGTACGCAGCACACATTAGCCCGGTGAAGGGAACGACCACGGGTCGACCGGCAACGCCCGCAGCGAACACCGGCGCCTGCCGCGCCGGGGAGTCAGCTCTGATCGGTGCCGTGCAGCGGGAATCCCGCGATGCCCCGCCACGCGAGCGAGGTCAACAGCTGTACCGCGGTGTCACGCGGAATGCCGGACCGGCTGGAGAGCCAGTAGCGCGCAACCACCTGGGAGACACCGCCCAGGCCGACCGCGAGCAGCATCGACTCGTCCTTGGACAGGCCCGTGTCACCCGCGATCACGTCGGAGATCGCTTCGGCGCACTGCAGCGAGACCCGGTCGACCCGCTCGCGGACCGCGGGCTCGTTGGTCAGGTCGGACTCGAAGACCAGGCGGAAGGCCCCGCCCTCGTCCTCCACGTACGCGAAGTAGGCGTCCATCGTGGCCGCCACGCGCAGCTTGTTGTCCGTCGTCGACGCCAGGGCCGTGCGGACGGCCTGGAGCAGCGACTCGCAGTGCTGGTCGAGCAGGGCCAGGTAGAGCTCCAGCTTGCCCGGGAAGTGCTGGTAGAGCACCGGCTTGCTGACACCGGCCCGCTCCGCGATGTCGTCCATCGCGGCGGAGTGGTAGCCCTGCGCGACGAAGACCTCCTGCGCAGCGCCCAGCAGCTGATTACGTCGGGCGCGGCGGGGCAGGCGAGTGCCCCGCGGGCGCGCTGCCTCTGTCTGCTCGATGGCTGTCACGCCGCCTCCCAAATTTGTGATCAAGCACAGCCGTTCAGTACACGCTGCGCCGTGCAGCCATCGTACTTTTGAGTAACCCGGGTGTGCGCGGCGCGGACGCAGAATTTCACGGACCGGACTGCTGCGGTAGCCACAGATGTGTCAGGTGATGCCGCAAAGCAGGGCGTATTACCGGTAATCGTCCTCATCTTGTGCGACAACGCGGGCCTGCTCCGCCGCATCGGCCTCGTTCGCCTTGGCCCGGTCGATGTCCGTGAGCGGTTCGTCGCGCTCCTGCCGGATGTCGGCGTGCTGTTCCGCGGCGTCGGCTTCGGGGGTTTCCTGGTCCGGTTCGTCGGACTGAGTGGCCTCGAAGGTCTCCGGGTCGCTCGGGTCGACCGTCATGATGGCTCCCTTCCTTCCCTTGAAGCCTAGGAGCAACCCTTCGGGGGCGCTATGCGGCCTGTGACGGCGAACACATGAACCAGCGCGTGATCGTCTCGTAACATTGCCGCATGTCTTCGACCGAGCTGCCCGGTACCCGCGCCGCCGCCGCCGCGGTGGCTCCCACGGTCAGTGCCGTGAGGGTTGCGGAGGGTGAGAAGCTTCGCTCCGTCCCGCTGCCCGGCCTCACGCTGACCGTCCGTGCCCGCCCCGGGGCGACGGCGGGTCTCGCTCCCGCTCTCTACGTGCACGGGCTGGGCGGCTCGTCCCAGAACTGGTCGGCGCTCATGCCGATGCTGGCGGACGTGGTCGACGGGGAGGCGGTCGATCTGCCCGGCTTCGGCGACTCCCCGCCGCCGGACGACGGCAACTACTCGGTCACCGGACACGCCCGGGCCGTGATCCGGCTGCTGGACGCGGGGCAGCGCGGACCCGTTCACCTTTTCGGGAATTCCCTGGGTGGCGCCGTTGCCACCCGGGTCGCGGCGGTCCGCCCCGATCTGGTGCGCACCCTGACGCTTATCTCGCCCGCCCTGCCCGAGATCCGGGTGCAGCGGCCTGCCGTACCGACCGGGCTGCTCGCACTCCCGGGCGTCGCCTCTCTGTTCTCCCGGCTCACCCGGGAGTGGACCGCGGAACAGCGCACCCGCAGTGTCATGGCACTCTGTTACGGCGATCCGGCGCGTATCTCCGAGGAAGCCTTCCGCCATGCGGTGGCCGAGATGGAGAGACGGCTGGAGCTGCCGTACTTCTGGGACGTCATGACGCGCTCGGCACGTGGCATCGTCGATGCCTACACACTGGGCGGACAGCACGGGCTGTGGCGCCAGGCCGAGCGGGTGCTCGCACCGACCCAGCTCGTGTACGGCGGACGGGACCAGCTCGTCTCGTACCGGATGGCACGCAGAGCGTCCGCGGCCTTCCGCGACTCGCGGCTGCTGACACTGCCCGACGCGGGGCACGTGGCGATGATGGAGTACCCGGAGGCGATCGCCCAGGCGTTCCGGGAACTGCTCGACGAATGCGGCGGGAGCTGATCCGGGGCGTGGGACGACACAGTCGAAAAGGCCCGGTGGTCAAAGGGCGCGATACCGGGGCCGCTGCCGCGGTCGGCGGCGAACGCGGCACCACCCGCTCCGATTCCGGCACCGGGCGGCGCAGGCTGGACTCCGCCGCACCTTCCGCAGGGGACGGCCACACGCCGTTCCACGATGTTCCGCAGGCGCGCAGTGGCCATCCCGAACAGCGCGAGCCGGGCGGCGGCTGGGGCACCGGTACGCAGCAGCGGTACGGCGACTGGCAGGGGCTCGGCCCCGGTCAGCAGGCCTACGCCCGACAGGCCGTGGCGCGGCAGCTGACGGCCCAGCAGGCGGCGCAGCGCGCGGCCGACCGGCGCCCGACCACAGGGCCGCAGACCGGCGGCACGCCGCTGATACCGGGCCCGCGCAGGGAGTTCGTCGACGCGTTCGACCGTGCGGACGCGCCCACCGCGCAGCCCGCGGGGCTGCCCGAGGAGGCCGAAGGGTCCGACGGATCCGGGGACGCCCCCGGCGCCGGTGCCCGGGAGGGCAAGGGGGGCAAGGGCCGCGCCTTCACCGGGATCGCGGCCGCCGCGGTGACCACGGTGCTCGCGGTCGTGGTGGCCGGACAGGTCGCACAGGACTCCGGGGGCGACTCCTCGGTCGCATCGCAGGCCGCGGGCGTCGACCGGCAGGGCCCCGAGGACACCTCCCGCTCCGTGGAGCGGCAGACCCCCCGGACGCAGCCGCAGCAGGTGGAGGCCAAACCCCTGACGTACGCGGAGAAGATGGCCAAGCCCTATCCGCTCACCCCGACGCTCAAGGGGTCCGGGAAGTTCGAAGCCGTCCCGGGGCTGGCGAAAGCGCCCGGCAAGGGGCACAAGTACCGCTATCGGATCGACGTCGAAAAGGGTCTCGGTCTCGATGCGGTCCTCTTCGCCGAGGCCGTGCAGCAGACGCTCAACGACGACCGCAGCTGGGCGCACAACGGCGCCATGACCTTCGAGCGGATCTCCTCCGGCGAGCCCGATTTCGTGATCACGCTCGCCAGCCCGGGCACCACCGGGATCTGGTGCGAGAAATCGGGTCTGGACACCACGGAGGACAACGTCTCCTGTGACTCCGCCGCCACGGACCGCGTCATGATCAATGCATATCGCTGGGCCCAGGGTGCCTCGACCTTCGGTCCGGACAATCTCCTGGCCTACCGTCAGATGCTGATCAACCACGAGGTCGGTCACCGGCTCGGACACAACCACGTCAGCTGCCGCACTCCCGGCGCCCTGGCGCCCGTCATGCAGCAGCAGACCAAGACATTGGAGCTGGGCGGCATCAAGTGCCGGCCCAATCCCTGGGTCCATCCCGGCAGTTGAGCCGCTCCTGGCGGCTGTTCCGGTGCTCGGTCCGGCACGTGCGGCCGTGCGCCGCGCCGCCCGGAAGGAGCTGGCCGCAGCCTGACGCCCTGTAACCGAACGGCACCTTAGCGCGACAGAACGCGACGGGGGCGGGAAAGTTACGGTGGTTCACCCCTTTCGGTGGTGGGGCCCCCCCCCCCCCCCCCCCCCCCCCCCCCACGCCCCGACAGGGGAGGCCCGCGGGGGAGGCCCACCAACCCCGCCCCCCCCCCCCCCCAAAACG
>NZ_JBHTRI010000035.1:0-77222 GCF_042796085.1 Streptomyces sp. NPDC056452 | reverse complement strand
GGCCCCCCCCCCGGGCCCCCGCGCGCACCACCCGTCGCGGGGGGGGATTCTGTGCGGTCGTAACCCCGGTGGCGGGGGGGCCCGCCACCCCGCCCCCCCCACCACCGGCGTATCCGCTTACGGTCGTCCCGCTGTGAGTCGCCGATCAACGGCGGCCGCCCACAAGGGAGATCGGGGGTGTGCTCGTGCGGATCGGACTCCTCACGGACGGTGGTTATCCGTATGCGACCGGTGAGTCCAGACTCTGGTGCGACCGCTTGGTGCGCGGTCTGCCCCAGCACGAGTTCGACCTCTTCGCGCTCAGCCGTTCCGCCCACCAGGAACAACAGGGCTGGGTGAGGCTCCCGGACCGGGTCGCGCGGGTGCGGACGGCGCCGCTGTGGACGCACGACGACGAGGCCCGGCACGGACTCCGTCCGAGAGGGCTGCCCGGCCGGCTCGCCACCGGTCTCGGGCGCTCGTACGGGCGGCGCGACCGGCGGCGCTTCACCTCGCACGTGACGGCGCTCGTCGACGCGGTCTGCGCGGGAGGCGACGCCGCCGCGGAGACCGGCGAGGACACCGGGCGGGCGGCCGCGTACGCCGCGTCGGCGGACCGCTTCACCGACGGCCTCTACGGTCTGGCCGAACTGGCCCGGGAGCGCGGTGGCCTGCACACCGCACTGCGCTCCGAGGTGACCGTACAGATCGTGGAGTCGGCGTGCCGCGCCCCGGGCACCGGACGGACCGTGCACGGCGCGACCGTCCCCGACTACCTCGCCTTCGCCGCCGAACTGGAGCGCGTCCTGCGCCCGCTCTCCCTCGACTGGTACGACGAGGAGAGCCTCGGGGCTGTCGACGTCTGCCACGCGGCCTCCGGTGGCGCAGCCGCCCTCCCCGGGCTGCTGGCCAAACGCTTCTTCGGAGTGCCGCTGCTGGTCACGGAACACGGCGTACCGCTGCGGACGCACTATCTGGCCGCGCCCGAGGCGCCGTTCGGTGCGCCGGTGCGCGCCCTGCTGGCCAACTTCCACGGGCAGCTGGCCTCCGAGGTGTACCGGCAGGCCACCGTCATCACGCCCGGCAACACCCATGTCCGCCGCTGGCAGGAGCGGTGCGGGGCCGACCGCGCCAAGCTGCGCACGGTCTACCCGGGCATGGAGGCGGAGCGCTTCGGGGCCGTCGGTGAGGGCGACGACGGCGGCGGTCCGGACACGCTCGTCTGGATCGGACGGATCGAACCCGCCAAGGACCTGATCGCCCTGCTGCACGCCTTCGCCGAGGTGCGCCGGGCCGAACCGGACGCCCGGCTGCGCATCTTCGGGGCCCCGGCCCAGGGCGGCGAGGGGAACACCTACCTCGCGCACTGCAAGGCGCTCGCCGCCCAGCTCTTCCCCGACGAGGCGACGGACGCGCACGCCGTGGGCGACAACCCGGTCACCTTCGAGGAGATCGGCGGCCCCGAGGTCCCCGACCTGGCGGAGGCATACGCGGCGGGCGGCGTCGTCGTCCTGTCCAGCGTCGTCGAGGGCTTCCCCATCAGCCTGGTCGAGGCGATGTTCTGCGGCAGGGCCACCGTCTCGACGGATGTGGGCGCCGTCGTCGAAGTCATCGGCGGTACGGGGCTCGTGGTGCCCCCGCGCAACCCCCGGGCGCTCGCCGACGCCTGCGTCGCGCTGCTGCGCGACCCCGAGCGCCGCGCACGACTCGGAGCCGCGGCGCGGGCCCGGGCGCTCGAACTCTTCACGGTCGAGCAGAACCTTGCGGCATTTCGCGGCATTTACCTGGACCTCGTGATGCATTCCCCGGCCCGATGGGCGGCGACCGCGGGTCCCGAGGACCCCGACGGGCCGCCACGCCCCTTCGCCACACCCCCCGAGGCCCATGTGCTGGGCCACCTGCCTCACGCCCCGGTGGCTTCGGGCGCCCCCCGGGTGCCGAGCTGGGCGGTCGGAGCCGATGAGGGCGTGTGCGCGGGCGCACGCCGAGCGGGGGACCGCGATGCGTGACGACCTGACAGGCCATGACCACGGAGGACCCACGATGGGCCGACCGACCGACGCCCGGGCCGGAGCCGCCGCACTGCCGGAGCGTGCCCCGGAGTCCACCGCGAAGGACCCGCTGTCCGCCGCCACCGTCACCGACGACATGGTCGGCGGGACGTCCGCGGCGACGGCCGGCGATGCCCCGGAACCGGCCGCCCCCGGCGTCCGCGCACCCGAGATCGCCTACCACCCCGCCCGCAGGCCCGTCGTGCGGCGCGGACCCGCCGACCCCGTGAAGCTGCTCATGCACCGGCACCGCGACCTCTGCGAGCGGGCCGTCGACCCCCTGGAGATCGCCGCCGGTCTGGAGGCCCACGGGCTGACCGACCGCACCGCCGCCCGTTACCGGCACCGTGACGTCTTCAGCCTCGCGGAGGAGCTCTACGCCCGCGTACCGGGCGCGGTACGGCCGACACCCTCCGACGCCCCGCAGCCCGGACCCGACACCGAGACGCGGGCCGGCTGGACGCTGCTCGCGCTGCTGCCCGGCGCCGCGTGCCTCGCGACCGTCGGGGCGCTCAGGGCCACCGAAGGGGTGCTCGACGGGGAGGCGCGGTTCGCGGTGACGGCCGTCGGGGCGCTGTTCGTCGCCCTCGCGCTCCGGCTCTGCCTGCGGACCGGCCCCCTGCGCACCCCGGACAGCGTCGGCGGCGTCACGCTGTACGTCTGCTGGCTCCTCGGATACGCGGTCTACGGCGACGATCTGCTCAGCCAGGTCATCAGCGGCGGTCCCGACGGGCACTGGGCGGCGGCGCCCGCGCCCGTCCTCGGGCTGGCGCTGGCCGTGGCCCCCGCCGCCTGGTGCGCGCACCTGTTCGCCGTGCACGCCCGCCACCGACTCGCCGGCAGCCACGGGCTGGCGGAGTTCGGCGCCGGAGTACGCCCCCTGCTCCTCGGCCTCGTCGCCGTCTTCCTGTGCGCGCTGGCCGCCCTGCTGTTCCTCGCGGGTCTCGGCTACGGGGGCGGCGGAGCCCCTCTCGCCCCGGCCGCGCTCGGAGTCCTGCTCTTCCTGGCCCGCCTGCTGGCCGTCCACGGCTTCCCCGAACCCGCCGCCACCGGACTCGCCGCAGCCTGCGCCGTCGAAGTGGCCGCTCCCTTCCTGATCCTGGCCGGGCGGCTGCCCGGTCTCGACCTCCTCGCCCGGCCCGTCGAGGCCCTCGTCATGGCGGCCGGCACCGGAGGCGTACCCACCCTGGCCTGCGGCGTCGCCGCCCTCGGCCTCCTGATCCACGCCTCGGTCGCGCTCTCCCGGGCTTCCGCCCACGCCACGGCGTAACCAGAGAACGCCCACCCGCGGAGCCGACGCCGCGGACCTTCCTCCCGCACCACACCTTCCTCAAGGAGACACCGGACATGACCCCCCAATCCCTCGCACCGGCAGCCCGCCGTCGGCACTCAGGGGGCGCGCGATGAGGGTTCTGCTGCTCGGAGCCAACGGATTCCTCGGCCGCTTCGTCGCCGACCGCCTGCTCGCCGACCCCGCCGTGCACCTCACGGCGCTCGGCCGCGGCGACGACGCCGACGTACGGTTCGACCTCGCCGGCGGAAGTCCCGGAGCGCTCACCCGCTTCCTGGACGCGGTCCACCCCGGAGTCGTCGTCAACTGCGCGGGCGCCACCCGCGGCGGCGCACGCGACCTCACCCGCCACAACACCGTCGCCGTCGCCACCGTCTGCGAGGCCATGCGGCGCAGCGGCTGCAGCGCCCGGCTCGTCCAGGTCGGCTGCGCTTCCGAGTACGGGCCCTCGCAGCCCGGTTCGTCCACCCCCGAGGACGCCGTGCCCCGTCCCGGAGGCCCGTACGGCGTCAGCAAACTCGCCGCCACCGAACTCGTCCTCGGCTCCGGCCTGGACGCGGTCGTCCTGCGGGTCTTCTCACCGGTCGGGCCGGGCACCCCGGCGGGCTCCCCGCTCGGCAGGCTCGCCGAGACGATGCGCCGCGCCATGCAGTCCGGCGACCCCGAGCTCAAGCTCAGCGGCCTCGGTGTGCAGCGCGACTTCGTCGACGTACGGGACGTGGCCCGCGCCGTCCACGCCGCTTCGCTGTCCGCCGCACAGGGCGTCGTCAACATCGGCACCGGCAGGGCCGTACGGCTGCGCGACGCGGCGGCGGTCCTGGCCAGGGTCGCCGGATACGCGGGCGCTCTCCACGAGCTGGACACGCCTCCCGCCCGGCTTCCGATCGGCGCGCCCCGGACCTCCGCGGAATCCGTCGTCGAGCATCTCGCCGCGACCCCGTCCCCCTACCCGGACGGCTGCGGCGCGTGGCAGCAGGCCGATGTGCGCACCGCCAGGGACCGGCTCGGCTGGCGCCCCCGGATCAATCTGGAGGAGTCCCTCGCCGACATCTGGATGGAGGCGGCATGCCGTATCTGACCAGCACCGGCGCCGCCCTGCGGACCAGCGGCGCCGAACAGCTCGGCGTCGGCGTCCCCGGCTACGCCCATCCGCTGCTCGCCCCCACCGAGTGGGCCGAGCTCAATCGCCCCGGCACGCCGCTGCACTGGGCGGTCCTCAACATCGACAACGGGCCGGGTGCCCGGCCCGACCCGCACTGTCTGGAGGCGGCGGGCCGTCTCCGTAACGCCCGGGAACGGGCCCTGCACGGAGAGGCTCCCGACGACGCGGTACGGGCGGCGGGCGGCCGGCTGCTCGGCCACCTCGATCTGGCCTTCGGCAGCCGCCCCTTCGGGGAACTGGTCGCCGACGCCCAGTCCTTCCTCGACTGGTACCGCGTCGGCGGCTTCTACCTCGACCGCTGCCCCGCCGAGCGCGCCGACCTCCCGGCGGTCCGCCGGCTCACCAGCACCCTGGGTGCGCTCCTGGAGGACAGCGACAGCGCGGACGGGGGCGGCATGCTGGTCCTGGGGCACGGCACGCACCCGCATCCCGGCTACGCCGAGGCCGCCGACCAACTGGTCACCTTCCGCGGGCCGTGGACCGACTACCGCTGGTCACAGGTGGCCGAGTGGACCGCCGCGTACGAGCCGGGCCGCTTCGCCCACTTCGTCCACGGGGTTCCGCGCACCCACCTCGAGGAGGCCATGCGTGTCGCCCGCTGGCAGGGCGCGGGCACGATCTTCTTCACCGACCGTGACGGCCGGAGAGGACAAACGGACCCATTTGCGGCACTGCCCAGCTACTGGGACGAATTTGTCTCGCGGATCGGACCCGGTATCTCGGAATGAGGAGCGGCGTGGCAGTGTTACGGCAGAACAACCGTACGTAGATGAAGTACGTAGAAACCGACCACCTGCATTGTTGAGGTTCCTGTGTCGCTGCCACCCTTGGTCGAGCCAGCTGCTGAGCTCACCGTCGACGAGGTCCGCAGGTACTCCCGCCACCTGATCATCCCGGATGTCGGGATGGACGGACAGAAGCGGCTGAAGAACGCGAAGGTGCTCTGTGTCGGCGCCGGCGGGCTCGGCTCGCCGGCCCTGATGTACCTGGCCGCGGCCGGTGTCGGCACGCTCGGCATCGTGGAGTTCGACGAGGTCGACGAGTCGAACCTGCAGCGCCAGATCATCCACAGCCAGGCCGACATCGGCCGGTCCAAGGCCCAGTCGGCCAAGGACTCGGTGCTGGGTATCAACCCGCTGGTGAACGTCGTCCTTCACGAGGAGCGGCTCGAAGCCGAGAACGTGATGGACATCTTCGCCCAGTACGACCTGATCGTGGACGGCACGGACAACTTCGCCACCCGCTATCTCGTCAACGATGCCGCGGTCCTGCTGAACAAGCCGTACGTCTGGGGCTCGATCTACCGTTTCGACGGCCAGGCGTCCGTCTTCTGGTCCGAGCACGGTCCCTGCTACCGCTGCCTCTACCCGGAGCCGCCGCCCCCCGGCATGGTCCCGTCCTGCGCCGAGGGCGGTGTCCTGGGCGTGCTCTGCGCGTCCATCGGCTCCATCCAGGTCAACGAGGCCATCAAGCTGCTCGCCGGTATCGGTGACCCGCTGGTCGGCCGGCTGATGATCTACGACGCCCTGGAGATGCAGTACCGCCAGGTCAAGGTCCGCAAGGACCCGGACTGCGCGGTCTGCGGCGAGAACCCCACCGTCACCGAGCTCATCGACTACGAGGCCTTCTGCGGCGTCGTGTCCGAGGAGGCCCAGGAGGCGGCGGCCGGCTCCACGATCACTCCCAAGCAGCTCAAGGAGTGGATCGACGGGGACGAGAAGATCGAGATCATCGACGTCCGCGAGCCGAACGAGTACGAGATCGTCTCGATCCCGGGCGCCAAGCTGATCCCGAAGAACGAGTTCCTGATGGGCAACGCGCTTCAGGACCTGCCGCAGGACAGGCGCATCGTCCTGCACTGCAAGACGGGTGTCCGCAGCGCCGAGGTCCTCGCGGTCCTCAAGTCGGCGGGCTTCGCCGACGCGGTGCACGTCGGCGGCGGCGTGATCGGCTGGGTCCACCAGATCGAGCCCGAGAAGCCGGTCTACTAGGTCTTCCGCTGTACGAAAGGGGCCGGCTCCTCACGGGGCCGGCCCCTTTCGCGTGGGGCCGTCAGCCGCAGGTCCGGCCGTCCGACGGGATCTTCCCGTCCAGGAAGTAGGCGTCGACGAGCGAGGTCACGCATGTGCTCTCGCCGTACGAGCCGTGCCCCTCACCCTTGTTGGTCACCATGATGCCGACCCCCTCGCCCAGCTCGTCGGCCATCTTCTGCGCACCCTCGTACGGTGTCGCCGGGTCGCCTGTCGTGCCGATGACGAGCATCGGCGCGGCGCCCGGAGCACTCGCCTCCGGTGTGTCGTGCTCCCCCTCGACCGGCCACCGGGCGCACCATCCGGCCGTGTCCCACGCCAGGAACGGGCCGAAGACCGGCGACAGTTCGCGGAACTCGGGCAGCAGTGCCCGCGCCTCGGACGCCGTCGGCCTGGCCTTGGTGTCGGCGCAGGAGATCGCCCGCTGCGCATGGTTCTGGGTGTCGTAGTGCCCGTCCTCGTCACGGCCGTTGTACGAGTCGGCCAGCCGCAGCAGCCCGTCGCCCGTGCCGCTGTTCTGGGCCTCGTCGAGCGCGTCCGTCAGGGTCGGCCAGCCGCTCTTCGAATAGAGCGGGGTCACGATGCCCGTGATGGCGAGCGTCTCGTTGAGCCTGCGGCCCGAGGAGGTCGGCAGGGGGTCGGCGTCGATCCGCCGCAGCAGCGCCGCTATCCGCTGCGTGCCCGCCTCCGGGTCCTGGCCGCGGTCCTTCAGATAGTTCTCCAGTGCCCGCTGGAAGCCCGTCGCCTGGTTGCGTGCGTGGCCCACCGTGTCCGCCGTCGGGTCGACGACCGCGTCCAGCACGACCCGCCCCACGTTCTTCGGGAAGAGATGGGCGTACGTTCCGCCGAGCTCCGTACCGTACGAGATGCCGAAGTAGGAGAGCTTCCCGTCGCCGAGCGTCCTGCGGATCACGTCCATGTCCCTGGCCGCGTTCGTCGTGCCGACGTGGGGGAGCACCGTGCCGGAGCGGCGCTCGCAGCCGGCGCCGAAGTCCGCACCGTCCTCGACGAACGCGGTCTCCTCCGCAGCCGTCTCCGGGGTCATGTCGATCTCCCGGTAGGCCTTTTCCTGCTCCTCGTCGGTCCGGCAGCGGACCCCGGAGCTGCCGGCGACGCCGCGGGGATCGAAGCCGACGAGGTCGTAGCGTGTGTTGAGCTTGCGGTACGCACCTGCGGCGCGCGGCAGGATGTCGACGCCAGAGCCCCCGGGGCCGCCGAAGTTGAAGAGCATGGAGCCGATGCGCCGGCTCTTCGCCGTGGCCTGCTTGCGGATCAGCGCGATGCCGATCGTGTCGCCGTCCGGTCGCGCGTAGTCCAGCGGGACGTCGACGGTGGCGCACCGCCAGGCGGGACCGGGCGCACTGCCGCCCTCCGGGGCTTCGCAGCGCTTCCAGTTCAGCTTCTGGGGGGCGGACGAGGAGGACGGCGGGGAGCCGGGCCGTGCGGACGCGGTTTCCCGGGGTGCGGGTTGCGGAGGTGCGGGGCTGTCGCATCCCGCGAGCACCCCTGCCGTCAGCAGGGCCGCTCCGGCCAGGGCAGCGGCCCTGGCGGCCCGTCCGCGTACACGCATGGGCGTTCCCTCCCCGTTGCCCGGAGCCCGATTCCGCGAAGGCGGTGGGCGCACGCGGGCGTGACAGATGCCCGGTCATGCTAAGGGCTGTCATTCACAGACCGTGCCCGTCGCCGGTACCTTCCCGTTCAGCAGATAGCCGTCCACGGCCCTCTGCACACAGACGCTGCCGCCGTTGTACGCGCCGTGCCCCTCGCCCTTGTACGTGAGCTCGATCCCGACCCCCTTGCCGAGCTCGGCCGCCATCGCCTTGGCGCCCGCGTACGGCGTCGCCGGGTCCCCGGTGTTGCCGATGACCAGAATGGGTGCCGACCCCGGGGCGCTGACGTCGGGAGTTTCCCAGGCGCCCGCGACCGGCCAGCCGGTGCACGACATGAGTCCCCAGCCCAGGTAGTCGCCGAAGACCGGTGAGGCCTCGCGGAACGCGGGGAGGGCGGCCCTGGTCTGCTCCAGGGTGAACCGCTCCTTGGAGTCCGCGCAGTTGATGGCCGCGTTGGCGGCGTTCGAGTTGTCGTAGCGGCCGTCCTCGGAACGGCCGTTCAGCGAGTCGGCGAGCGCGAGCAGCAGCCCGCCGTTGTCACCGTCCGCCTCGTCGAGACCCTGTTCGAGCAGCGGCCACGTCTCCTTGGAGTAGAGGGCCGACGCGATGCCGGTGGTGGCCTGGGTCTGCGTCAGCTCGCGTTCGCCGAGGCCCGGGACGGGCTTCTTCTCCAGTTGGTCCAGGAGTGCGGCGATCCAGTCCTGGACCTCCTGCGAGGTGGCACCGGGGAGCCTGCAGTCGTCGCGCTCGGCGCAGTCGGCGGTGAAGTTGTCCAGGGCGAGCTGGAAGCCCTCGGCCTGGCCGAGCGAGGACTCCTTGGAGTTCTCCGTCGGGTCGACGACGGCGTCCAGGACCATGCGGCCGACCTTCTTCGGGAACTGGTGGGCGTAGACACCGCCCAGCTCCGTTCCGTACGAGATCCCGAAGTAGTTCAGCCTGTCGTCGCCGAGCACTTCGCGGAGCAGGTCCATGTCCCGGGCGGCGTTCGTCGTACCGACGAAGGGCAGCACCTCGCCGGAGTTGTCCTCGCAGTCCGCGATGTAGGACTTCTGGTCCTCGACGAAGGCCTTCTCCTCGGCGGCGTCGTCCGGGGTGCCGTCCCTCTCGTACCGCGCGTCGAGTTCCTCGTCGTCCGAGCAGGCGACGCCCTCGCTGCGGCCCACCCCGCGCGGGTCGAAGCTCACCAGGTCGTAGCGGGTGCGGAGCGTCTCGTACTCCGTTCCGAAGGACGGCAGGGTGGCCACACCGGAGGCGCCCGGTCCGCCGAAGTTGAAGACGAGCGAGCCGATCCTGCGGTCCTGGTTCCTGGCCCTGGCGCGGACGAGCGCCAGTTCGATGGTCCTGCCGTCCGGCTCCGCGTAGTCGAGCGGCACGTCCATGAAGGAGCACTCCCATCGCGTTCCGCCCGGCAGCGGGGAGGGAGAGGTCCCGCTGCCCTGGGCCTCGTTCGGGGCGGGACAGGGCTGCCAGTCGAGCTTCTGGGAGGACAGCTCCTCCGCCGTCGCCGTGGGGGAGGCGGTCGACGCCGTGGAGGGCTTCGCCCGGTCCGTACCCCCGCCGTCGTCGCCGTCGGAACAGGCGGCCAGCGGCAGCAGCACGGCGGTGGTGGCAGCGAGGGCAGCGGCACGCAGGGCGGGGGAGGTCCTCATGACCCCATCGTGCGGCGGGGCGCGGGGGAGCGCGCGGGGCACGGTCCATGCGAGTGGCACACGCCCCGTGCGGTTTGTTCCGGAGCGAGTCCTGGGACGCGCTCTAGAGCTCGCCCTTCCGGGTCAGCTGGTTGAAGCAGATCCAGCCGGGAAGCACCGGCAGCCACAGCGTCATCACGCGGTACAGGAGCACCGCAGGCGCCGCGACCTCCTTCGGCAGGCCCACCGCGATGAGACCCAGGGTCAGCGCACCCTCGACCGCCCCCATACCGCCCGGGGTCGGCGCCGCGGATCCCAGGGCGTTGCCCGCGAGGAAGACCACCGCGATGCTGGCGTAACTGAGCTGCGGTACATCGGGACCGCTGAACGCGCGGATGGACGCGTCCAGGCAGAGTACGAACAGGCCCGTCAGCAGCAGCATGCCGCCGATGCCGGTGACCAGCTTCTGCGGACGCTGCACGACGTCGAGCATGCGCGGCACGACCCCGGCGAACAGCGACCGCACCCGCGTCACGATGAACTTCCGCATGAAGGGGATCGCGGTCACCACCAGCACGAGCACCGCGACGGTGAGCAGCCCCGCGATGACCGTTCTGGACGGGGTGAGCGAGTCCGGCGTCTTCTCCGTACCCGTCAGATAACCGAACAGGGCGAGCAGCAGGATGTGGCAGCCGAGACCGAACAGCTGGGAGGCGCCGACACTCGCGACGGCGAGCCCCGGGCGTACTCCGGCGCGCTGCAGGAAGCGGGTGTTCAGGGCCACGCCGCCGACCGCCGCGGGTGCGACGATCTTCACGAACGACCCGGCCACCTGCGCCAGCACCGTCTTGCCGAACGGCACCCGCTCCGGCACGAAGCCCAGCAGGCTCATGGCCGCCGCGATGTAGCTGAGGGCGGAGAAGCCCAGCGCCGCCGCCACCCAGCCCCACTCCGCCTGCTCGACGACCGTCCCGAAGTCGGCCTCGGTGACCTGCGAGATCAGGAAGTACGCGGCGATCGAACCTGCGATGAAGCTGAACAGGGTGCGCGGCTTGATGCGTTCGAGCCGCACCGGCTCGACCGGCGCCTGCGGCCGGATCAGCAGCACCTGCCGACGGATCTGCGCGAGCAGGTCCTCCTCACGCGCCTCGTCCAGGGCATCGTCGATCGCCCGCTTCTCGGCCTGCTTCTCCGTGCGCAGCGACTTGCGTACCGTCTTGCGGTCGCCGGCCGCCGCTTCGTCCTGCCCCTCCGCCCTGGCCTGCTTGGCCGACTGGGAGGCCTCGAGCACGGCCTCGCGCTCGCGCTGCGAGCGCTCGCGGGCGATCCTGCGCAGCGTCGCCCGGGTGGAGCGGCTGAGCGCGATCGGCTGGAGCAGCGGCAGGCTGTCGGCGACGGCGTCGGGACCGAGCACGGCGAGCGCCCCGGCCACCGCCCGTTCGGCGCCCACCCGCAGCCCCGTGGTGGTCAGCAGCTGGGCGACGTCCATGCGCAGGATCAGGTCGCCGGCGGCGATCTCACCCCCGCGGAGATCCGTGACGAACACGGTGCCGGAACGATCCACCAGAATCGCGTCACCGGTGAGCCTGCGGTGCGCGATCCGCCGGGACTGGAGCGCCTTGACCTGCCGCCAGGCGCCGCGCACCAGGTCGTCGGTGATCTCCTCGTCCTCCATCGAGTCCAGCGAGCGCCCGCCGATGTGCTCGTACACCAGCATCACGGCGTCGGGGCCGAGCTCGGAGGTCGCGATCAGCTTGGGTGCGTTGGCCCCGGCGGCGATCGCCGCGTACGCGAGCAGCGCCTCCTGCTCCAGAGCCTGGCGCAGCGACTGGATGGAGCGGCGCTGGGTGATGCTGCGCAGGGTGAGCCTGCGCCACACCCGGTAGAAGAAGCCCTGCGCCTGCTGTTCTCGGTCGACGACCGTCACATCCAGCGGTGGACCGTCCTCCAGGGTGACCAGATAGCGGCGGCCGCGATCGCTCTGGTCGACGTTGTCGGCGGCGTCCTCGGTGCGCATCGCGGCGACCGGGCGGAAGCCGACATGGCGCAGACCGGCCATCAGGTGCTGGCCGGTCGGACGGACGTTCGGCGAGCCGACCGCGTACAGCGTGCCGTACGCCACGGTCCAGCCGATCAGCACGGTCAGGATGATCGAGAACGGCGTGGTGTAGCCGCCGACCAGCATCGCGAACGCGTCCAGGAGCAGCACCACCCACAGCACGACCCGCCAGCGCGGTCTGCGTGCCATGCCCACCGCTGTCATGTAGGCGATGACGGGGGCGAGATAACCGTGCACGGGGTCGGTGAGCGCGTCACCGGGCTGCGGCTGGGTCAGCGCGTCCCGGATGGTCCCGGACGCCGATCTCGCGACCCAGAGGTCGGTGGCCAGGGTCACCCCGTGGGCCAGCACGGCGGCGAGCACGCCGTCCGCGATACGCAGCCCGTCGCGTTTGACCAGCCGCTCGATCGCGAAGGCGACCGGTACGAGCAGCACAGCGATGCTGGACACCAGGCCGGCGATCTTGATCAGCAGGTCGGGCGCCTGGTCGGTGCCCTTGGAGATGTCGTCCTCGAGGCCGGTGGTGGTGCCCTGGGCGAAGGCGGCGATGGAGAAGAGAAGGACGATCGCGAGGACACCGACGAGGAGCCGCAGCAGGTCGGAGGGGCGGTGCACACGGGCGGGCAGCAGCGGCTCGTCACCCGATACGCGGTCGGTCAGCCCCGCGTCGGCCGTGGCGAGGGTCGAGCCCGCGAGGTGCTCCCCCTCGGTCCCGGGAGTGCTCCGGCCGTCCGCGGCGGCGGTCTGCGCATCCGCGGTGGCGGTCTGCTCATCCGGGGCGTCGGGCGCGTTCGGCCGCGGCTCCGCATCAGAGGCGTCGGCCGCCTTCGGTGGCTGCACGCCCTGCTCCTTCGTCGCCTCTGATTGGTCTTCGTGTTCTCGTATCACCGGTCACCGCCCGCATGATGGTGGCACGGCCTGCAGACAGAGGGGGGCATCAGGGTGCATTGCACGGGCGCGCGATGCGCAACATACGCTCCTTTGCCCTCGCGTGCACGCTGTGTGATCAGGGCGACACCGAACCGGCACGACTGTCGGTGGCGTACGGCAGGATGTGTCGGATGAGCAAAGACCGGACGAGCGGCGGCGCTGCCGGTGCGGCGCCGCAGCCCCCTACGGACACCGAGCTGCCCGAGTACGCGGAGCGGGTCCTGGACGTCGCCGACCTGATCCCGCCCGGCCGCGTCATGACGTACGGCGATGTGGCGGAGTGGCTCGGCGACGGCGGACCGAGACAGGTCGGCCGCGTGATGGCGCTGTACGGCTCCGCGGTGCCGTGGTGGCGCGTCGTGCGGGCCGACGGGGCACTGCTCCCGGGGCACGAGCTGCGGGCGCTGGACCACTACCGCGAGGAGGGCACACCGCTGCGCGAAGCCTCGCGCAGCGCGGACGGGCACCTCCCGCGCCTCGACATGAAGCGCGCCAGATGGGACGGCGTCACGGACGCGGCAGGCCGTCCGGGCAGCGGGCCGGACCACGGTCCGGCCGGGGGCGAGGAAGCTCACATCTGACAGCTTCGGCCATCGCGCGCCCCGGAGACATGCGCCGGGCCGGTACAGGACGCGAGCCGGGTCCGCGGGACGCACACGTGACGAGGGACGCAGCCCACTCGCTGCGCGCCTGCCCGCCGCTGGCGTAGCGTCGTCCACGCGCGGCACGCTCCGCTCCTTCCTTCCCAGCACACCCAGGCCACCCGAGCAGACCGAGTACACCCACCAGGACCGGCGATCCACGTGAGCTCCTCCTTCACCACCCGGAACAGTCCGCACCGTCAGGCACGGCGGCGGACCCCGGGCGCCTACCGGCTGGTGCGCACCCCGCCGGGATCCGTGGACCCCCCTCTCCTGGACGCAGGCCAACGCGCGGTGGTTGACCACCGGACCGGCCCGCTGCTGGTCCTCGCCGGACCGGGCACGGGCAAGACCACCACGCTCGTCGAGGCCGTCGCCGCCCGCGTGGCCGCGGGGACCGACCCGGCCCGCATCCTGGTCCTCACCTTCAGCCGCAAGGCGGCCGTGGAACTGCGCGACCGGATGGCGTCCCGGCTCGGCGGCCCCAGGGGCCCGCAGGCCACCACCTTCCACTCGTACTGCTACGCCCTGGTCCGCGCACACCAGGACGCCGACCTGTTCGCCGATCCGCTGCGCCTGCTCTCCGGACCCGAGCAGGACGTCACCGTCCGCGAGCTCCTCGCGGGCCAGCTCGGCCTCGAACAGGCAGGGCTCGCCCACGTCCGCTGGCCCGACGAGCTGCGGGCCTGTCTGACCACGCGCGGCTTCGCCGACGAGGTACGAGCGGTGCTGGCCCGCAGCCGCGAACTCGGTCTCGGCCCGGACGCCCTCGCCGCCTTCGCGCGCCGCACCGGCCGCCCGGACTGGAGCGCCGCCGCGCAGTTCCTCGCCGAATACCTGGACGTCCTGGACGCACAGGGCGTCCTGGACTACGCGGAACTGGTCCACCGGGCTGTCCTGCTCGCCGAGCGTCCCGAGGTCGGCGCACTGCTGGCCCGGAGCTACGACGCGGTCTTCGTCGACGAGTACCAGGACACGGACCCGGCCCAGGTGCGGCTGCTGCACGCGCTGGCGGGGAACTCCGGGAGCGCCCCGGGCACCGGGGGAGGCCGGACACTGATCGCCTTCGGTGACCCGGACCAATCGATCTACGCCTTCCGGGGCGCCGACGTGAACGGCATCCTCGAGTTCCCCGACACCTTCCGCCGTGCCGACGGCGCGCCCGCCCCCGTCGGTGTCCTCACCACCTCGCGCCGCTCCGGTGCGGAGCTGCTCGCCGCCACCCGGCTGCTCACCCGCCGGATGCCGCTCACCCGCCTGCCGTCGGACAAGGTCCGGGCCCACCGCGAGCTGTCCGCCGTACGCGGAGGCGGGCGCGTCGAGACGTACACCTATCCGACCGCTTCCACCGAGCTGGAGAACATCGCCGACCTGCTGCGGCGCGCGCACCTGGAGGAGGGCGTGCCGTGGAAGGACATGGCGGTCCTCGTGCGTGCCGGAGGCCGTTCGATTCCCGCCGTGCGCAGGGCGCTGACCTCCGCCGGTGTGCCGCTGGAGGTGGACGGCGACGACCTTCCGCTGCGTCATGAGCCGGCGGTCGCGCCCCTGCTGACCGCGCTGCGGACGGTGGCGACGGCGGCGGTGGGCCGTGCGGTGCCCGAGCGCCACGAGGACGCCGGGACGGGAAGCGACGCCGCCACCGGCGACACCGTCGGTGACAGTGATGCTGCCACCGGCGACAGCGACGGTGACAGTGATGCTGCCACCGGCGACACCGGAAGTGACACCGACAGCGACAGCGACACCGAGACCGAGACCGACAGCGACAGCGACACAGACAGCGCCGCGGATGCGGGCCGGCTCGACACCGAGACCGCCCTCACCCTCCTCACCTCCCCGCTCGGCTCCATGGACGCCGCCGATCTGCGGCGCCTGGGCCGTGCCCTGCGCGACGAGGAGCGGGCCGCCGGCAACCGCGTGCCGCCGCCCTCCGGCGAGCTGCTGGCCCGGGCCCTCGCCGAGCCCGAGCGCCTCGTCGCGCACGATCCGGCGTACGCCCGCGGCGCCCAGCGCCTCGGTGCGCTCCTGCGCAAGGCCCGTGAACTCCTGGAGGGCGGCGGCACCGCCGAGGAGGCCCTGTGGGCCCTGTGGGACGGCACGCCCTGGCCCGGAAGGCTGGAGCGGGCCGCACTGCGCGGCGGCGCGGGCGGCCGGAACGCCGACCGGGACCTCGACGCCGTGTGCGCCCTCTTCGAGACAGCGGCCCGCGCCGAGGAGCGCACCGGAGGACGGGGCGCGCTCAACTTCCTGGAAGAGGTCGACGCCCAGGACATCGCCGCCGACACGCTCTCCCGGCGTGCCGTGCGCCCCGATGCCGTACGGCTGATGACCGCGCACCGCTCCAAGGGCCTGGAGTGGCGGCTGGTCGTCGTCGCCGGGGTGCAGGAAGGGCTCTGGCCCGACCTGCGCCGCCGCGGTTCGCTCCTCGAGGCGGACCGGATCGGCCGTGACGGCCTGGCCGAACCCCTCACCCCGGGGGCGCTCCTGGCCGAGGAACGCCGCCTGTTCTACGTCGCAGCCACCCGCGCCCGGGAACGTCTCGTCGTCACGGCCGTCAAGGCCCCCGCCGACGACGGCGACCAGCCGTCACGCTTCCTCACCGAACTCGGGGTCGAACCACGCGACATCACCGGCCGGCCGCGCCGTCCGCTCGCGGTCGCCTCGCTCGTCGCCGAACTCCGGGCGACGACCGTCGACCCCGCCGCCTCGGCAGCCCTGCGTGACGCCGCCGCCCACCGGCTCGCCCGGCTCGCCGCGCTGGCCGACGACGAGGGCCAGCCGCTCGTGCCCGCGGCCCATCCGTACCGCTGGTGGGGACTGAACGAGCCGACCCGTTCCGAAGTGCCGCTCCGCGACCGGGACCATCCCGTCGCACTGTCCGGGAGCGCCCTCGACCAGCTGGCCAACACCTGCGCCCTGCAGTGGTTCCTGGGCCGCGAGGTGAAGGCCGACGCCCCGGCGACGGCCGCGCAGGGCTTCGGCAACGTGGTCCACGTACTCGCCGACGAAGTGGCCTCCGGCCGCACCGCCGCCGACCTGGACGTCCTGATGGAGCGCCTGGACTCCGTCTGGAACGGCCTGGTCTTCGACGCCCCCTGGAAGTCCCAGCAGGAGAAGGACCAGGCGCGCGCCGCCCTGGAGCGCTTCCTGCGCTGGCACGTCATGGACCGCACCGGACGCACCCCGGCCGCCAGCGAGCACGACTTCGACGTGACGCTCGAAGCGGGGGAGTACGCGGTGCGCATCCGGGGCTCCATGGACCGGGTCGAACAGGACACCGAGGGCCGGGCGTACGTCGTCGACTTCAAGACCGGGAAGGGGGCACCGACCAAGGACGAGGTGGCCGCGCACCCCCAGCTCGCCGTGTACCAGCTGGCGGTCAGGGAAGGCGCCGTCGACGACGTCTTCGACGGCCTACGCCTCGATTCCGGCGGTGCCGAACTCGTACAGCTGCGCCAGCCGGCCCCGAAGAAGGAGGGCGGCGACGCCCTTCCCAAGGTGCAGGCCCAGGAACCGCTGTCCGGGGAGTGGGTCTCGGACCTGCTGGCCACGGCCGCCGGCCGCGTCCTGGACGAACGCTTCACGCCCACGGCCGGCCAGCACTGCACCCACTGCACCTTCCGGGCCTCGTGCAGCGCACAGCCCGAAGGCCGTCAGATCATCGAGTGACGTTCCGGGTGAGCCACCCGTCGACGTCCCGGGCGCTCGACCCGGCGCTGTCACGCGCGCGGGGCCGGGCGCTGTCCCGGGTCCTTGCCCGTGCTCCGTCCGGGCAGGACGGCTTTGTCGGTGTCTCCGGTTAGCCTCTCTGGAGTGTCCTCGCGTATCACCGACCCCGAGCAGCTCAAGGAGCTCCTCGGGATCCCCTTCACCCCGGAGCAGACGGCCTGCATCACCGCGCCGCCCGCCCCGCAGGTGATCGTGGCCGGAGCCGGCTCGGGGAAGACCACGGTGATGGCGGCCCGCGTGGTGTGGCTCGTCGGGACCGGGCAGGTCGCCCCGGAGCAGGTCCTCGGCCTGACGTTCACCAACAAGGCAGCGGGCGAGCTCGCCGAGCGGGTCCGCAAGGCCCTTGTCGCAGCCGGGGTCACCGACCCGGACGTCATCGACCCGGACAACCCCCCGGGCGAGCCCAGCATCTCCACGTACCACGCCTTCGCCGGCAGGCTGCTCACCGATCACGGCCTGCGGATCGGGCTCGAACCCACCACCCGCCTCCTCGCCGACGCCACCCGCTACCAGCTCGCCGCCCGGGTGCTGCGCGAGGCCCCCGGCCCCTTCCCTGCGCTGACCAGATCCTTCCCCACGCTGGTCAGTGACCTGCTGGCCCTGGACGCCGAGCTCGCCGAACACCTCGTACGCCCCGAACAGCTCGTGGAGTACGACACGGAACTGCTCCGCACGCTCTCGACGGCCAGGCTCACCAACGCCGAGCTGCGCAAGATCCCCGAGGCGGCCGAGGCCCGCCGCGAGCTCCTCGAGCTGACCCGGCGCTACCGGACGGCCAAACGCAGCCGCGACCTCCTCGACTTCGGCGACCAGATCGCCCTCTCCGCCGAGCTGGCCCTCACCCGGCCCGAGGTCGGCGCCATCCTGCGCGACGAGTTCCGGGTCGTCCTGCTCGACGAGTACCAGGACACCTCCGTGGCCCAGCGCCTCCTGCTCGCCGGCCTCTTCGGCGGGTCGGGCGAAGCCGCGGCCGGCCACGCCGTCACCGCCGTCGGAGACCCGTGCCAGGCGATCTACGGCTGGCGCGGCGCCTCCGTCGCCAACCTCGACGACTTCCCGCGGCACTTCCCGCATGCCGACGGCACCCCCGCCACCCGCTACTCCCTCAGCGAGAACCGCCGCAGCGGCGGCCGCCTCCTCCACCTCGCCAACGGCCTCGCCGACCCCCTGCGCGCCATGCACGAGGGCGTGGAGGCCCTGCGTCCGGCGCCCGGAGCCGAGCGGGACGGCATGGTGCGGTGCGCCCTGCTCCGTACCCACGCCGAAGAGATCGACTGGCTCGGCGACTCCCTCGCCCACCTCGTACGGACCGGCACCGCACCCGGGGAGATCGCCGTCCTGTGCCGGACCGCCGGAGACTTCCCCCTGATCCAGGCCGCCCTCGTCGCCCGGGACATCCCGGTCGAGGTCGTCGGCCTGTCCGGGCTGCTGCACCTCCCCGAGGTCGCGGACCTCGTCGCCGTCTGCGAGGTCCTCCAGGACCCCGGGGCCAACGCCTCGCTGGTCCGGCTGCTCATCGGGCCGCGCTGGCGGATCGGCGCCCGGGACCTCGCACTGCTCGGCCGCCGCGCCCGCCTCCTCGTCCACCGTGCCTCCCACGGAGAGGACGACGACTTCGACCCCGACCGCCGTCTCGCCGAAGCGGTCGAAGGCATCGACCCCGCCGAGGTGATCTCGCTCGCCGACGCCCTGGACACCTTCCTGGAGTCCGGAGGGGCCGAGGACGACGGACTGCCGTTCTCGGCCGAGGCACGCGTCCGCTTCGCCCGCCTCGCCACCGAGCTGCGCGACCTGCGCCGCTCACTGGCCGATCCCCTCATGGACGTCCTGCACCGCGTCCTCGGCACCACCGGCCTCGAAGTGGAACTCTCCGCGTCGCCGCACGCCCTCGCCGCCCGTCGGCGCGAGACCCTCGCCAACTTCCTGGACGTCGCCGCGGGCTTCGCCGCAGTCGACGGGGAAGCCTCCCTGCTCGCCTTCCTCGGCTTCCTGCGCACCGCCGCGCAGTACGAGAAGGGCCTGGACAACGCCCTGCCCGGCGGGGAGAACACCGTCAAGGTCCTCACCGCGCACAAGTCCAAGGGCCTGGAATGGGACGTCGTCGCCGTGCCGGGGCTGGTCACCGGTCAGTTCCCCAGCGGCCAGTCCCGGGACGCCTGGACCTCGCAGTCCAAGGTGCTGCCGCACGCACTGCGCGGCGACGCGGCCACCCTCCCGGTCATCCACTCCTGGGACGCCAAGGGCCTCAAGGCCTTCAAGGAGGAGATGAAGGAGCACCAGCACACCGAGGAGCTCCGCCTCGGCTACGTCACCTTCACCCGCCCCCGCAGCCTGCTCCTCGGCTCCGGCCACTGGTGGGGCCCGTCCCAGAAGAAGACACGCGGCCCGTCCGCCTTCCTCGAGGCGCTGTACGAGCACTGCGCCGCCGGGTACGGCGAGATCGAGGCCTGGGCGGACGAGCCCGGGGAGGACGAGGAGAACCCCGCGCTCCAGGAGAAGGACACCGATCAGGCCTGGCCGCTGCCCTTGGACGACGCGTCCATGGCCCGCCGTCGCGAGGCCAGGGACACGGTGCTGGCCCACCTGGAGGCCTTGGCCGCCACTCCCGTACCGGATGTGTACGAGGAGGGCCCCGCCCTGTCCTACGAGGAACCCCCGTACGACGAGGACGCGGAACCCCCGTACGACAACGGGGAGGAGGTGTACGACGAGACCGACGCACCGTACGACGACCCGTTCCCCGACGGTGCGCCCTCCCACGGGGCCCCGTCGCAGCACCCGGCTCCTACCGCCCCTCAGGTTCCCGCCGCCCGCACCCCCGCGGACGCGGAGCTCACCCCCGAGGAATCGCGCACCCTGGCCTCCTGGGACCGCGATCTCGACGCCCTCGCCGGTGAACTGCGCCGTGCCCGCGCATCCGTGCGGGACGTCCTCGTGCCCGCCTCGCTCTCCGCCACCCAGCTCCTGCACCTGGCCGACGACCCCGAGAGCTTCGCGCGGGAACTGGCCCGCCCCATGCCCAGGCCCCCACAGCCCGCTGCCCGCCGGGGTACCCGCTTCCACGCCTGGGTCGAGTCCAGGTTCGAGGAGCTGCCGCTGCCCATGCTCGGCCCCGACGAGCTCCCCGGGGGCGACGACAACGACACGGAGATCGCCGACGAACGCGATCTCACCGCGCTCAAGGAAGCCTTCGAGCGCAGCGCGTACGCCCGGCGCACCCCGTACCGCGTCGAGACCCCCTTCCAGATCACCCTCGCCGGCCGGGTGATCCGGGGCCGGATCGACGCGGTCTACCGCACGGGGGACACCTACGAGATCGTCGACTGGAAGACCGGCCACCACCGCACGGCCGACCCCCTCCAGCTCGCCGTCTACCGCCTGGCCTGGGCCGAACTGCACGGCCTTCCGCCCGAAGCGGTCGCCGCGACGTTCCTGTACGTACGCACCGGCGAGACCGTCAGCCCCGCCCGGCTGCCGGGCAGGGCAGAGCTGGAGCAGCTCCTGCTGGACGAGTCACCTCCGCAGGGCCGTTAGGCTCAGGACCATGAGCGACACCCCGGACAGCGCCGTCCGTACGTACACCGAGCAGCACCGCACAGCCTTCCTCGACGACCTCGCCGAGTGGCTGCGTATCCCGTCCGTATCCGCACAGCCGGAGCACGACGGAGACGTACGGCGCAGTGCCGAGTGGCTCAAGGACAAGTTCGCGCAGACCGGGTTCCCCGTCACCGAGATCTGGGATACGCCCGGCGCCCCGGCCGTCTTCGCCGAGTGGCCGTCCGACGACCCGGACGCACCGGTCGTCCTCGTCTACGGCCACCACGACGTGCAGCCCGCGGCCCGCGAGGACGGCTGGCACACCGACCCGTTCGAACCGGTGATCCGCGACGGCAGGATGTACGGACGCGGCGCGGCCGACGACAAGGGCCAGGTGTTCTTCCACACCCTCGGCGTCAGGGCGCACCTCGCGGCAACCGGCCGCACCACCCCCGCCGTGCACCTCAAGCTCCTCGTCGAGGGCGAGGAGGAGTCCGGCTCCCCGCACTTCCGCGCCCTGGCCGAACAGCGTGCGGGCCGCCTCGCCGCCGACGTCGTGATCGTCTCCGACACCGGCATGTGGGACGAGAACACCCCGACCGTCTGCACCGGGATGCGCGGTCTCGCCGAGTGCGAGATCGAGCTGCACGGCCCGGGCCAGGACATCCATTCCGGATCGTTCGGCGGCGCCGTACCCAACCCCGCGACCGCCCTGGCCCGCCTCGTTGCCGCGCTCCACGACCCACAGGGACGGGTCGCTGTCCCCGGGTTCTACGACGGCGTGGCCGAACTCACCGACACCGAGCGCGCCCTCTTCGCCGAGCTGCCCTTCGACGAGGCCACCTGGCTGCGCACCGCCGCTTCCCAGGCCACCGCGGGCGAGTCCGGGTACACCACGCTGGAACGCATCTGGGCGCGTCCCACCGCCGAGGTCAACGGCATCGGCGGCGGCTACCAGGGGGCGGGCAGCAAGACGGTCATCCCCTCGTCCGCCCTGGTCAAGCTGAGCTTCCGGCTCGTCGCCGGCCAGGATCCGGAGCGCGTCCAGCAGATGGTCCGCAAATGGGCCGAGGAACAGATCCCGGCCGGCATCCGCCACCGGATCACCTTCGCGCCCGCCACCCGCCCCTGCCTGACCCCGCTGGACCACCCCGCACTCCAGGCAGTGGCCCGTGCCATGGGACGGGCCTTCGGGAAGAAGATCCTCTTCACCCGCGAAGGAGGCTCGGGCCCCGCCGCCGACCTGCAGGACGTGCTCGGCGCCCCCGTCCTCTTCCTGGGCATCTCCGTACCGTCCGACGGCTGGCACGGCCCCGACGAGAAGGTCGAGATCGACCTCCTCCTCAAGGGCGTGGAGACCGCCGCCCATCTGTGGGGCGAACTGGCCGCGGCACCACGCTGAATCTCTGATCACCCGATCCACCCCCGGGGGAGTAGGAAGCACCTGTGAGCACCTTCGACAACGCCACCGCCGACCGTCCGATCGGCCTCACCGCGCCCAGCGGCATCGACCGCTCCGCGCACCACCGGCTCGACGAGGCCTGGCTCGCCGCGGCCTGGAGCCACCCGACGACCAGAGTCTTCGTCGTATCGGGCGGGCAGGCGCTGATCGACGACACCCCGGACGGCGGCACCGAGCTCGTCATGACCCCGTCCTTCGAGGCGCCGCTCACCGAGACCCACCGCTACTTCCTGGGCACCGACGAGGAGGGCGTGCGCTACTTCGCCCTCCAGAAGGACTCCCTGCCGGGCCGCATGGACCAGTCCGCCCGCCCCGCCGGCCTGCGCGAGGCGGGGCTGCTCCTGGGCGCGCGGGACGCCGGGCTCATGGTGCACGCCGTGGCCCTGGAGAACTGGCAGCGGCTGCACCGCTTCTGCTCACGCTGCGGCGAGCGCACCGTCATCGCGGCAGCCGGCCACATCCGCCGCTGCCAGGCCTGCGGCGCCGAGCACTACCCGCGTACCGACCCCGCGGTGATCATGCTGGTCACCGACGACCAGGACCGGGCCCTGCTGGGCCGCCAGGTGCACTGGCCGGAGGGACGCTTCTCGACGCTCGCGGGCTTCGTCGAGCCGGGGGAGTCCATCGAGCAGTCCGTCGCCCGCGAGGTGTTCGAGGAGGCCGGCGTCACCGTCGGCGAGGTCGAGTACATCGCCAGCCAGCCCTGGCCGTTCCCGTCCAGCCTGATGCTCGGGTTCATGGCACGCGCCACCTCCTCGGAGATCAACGTGGACGGCGAGGAGATCGAGGAGGCCCGCTGGTTCTCCCGCGAGGACCTGACGGCGGCCTTCGAATCGGGCGAGGTCCTGCCCCCGTTCGGCATCTCGATCGCGGCGCGCCTGATCGAGCTCTGGTACGGCAAGCCACTCCCGAGGCCGGGCGGCGCCGGCTGACGGCGGGTACGCGGGCGGGGTGCGGCGGCACGGTGCGGCACCCCGTGTGACGTGCGCGGGGACGCGCCACCCTTCCTGCCCGACCAAGGGGAGACATGACAGAAGGACGGGTATGGAAGTACGAGGGCACGGAGCTGGCCTGGCTCCAGGAGCGGCTCGGCCGGACCGAGAGCGGTGCCGGACACGTGGTGTCCGAGCTCGTGCCGAGCGGTTTCGAAGCGTACGTGCGGATCTTTCATCGGTTCGCGGCGACGGATGGGTCGGGACGCACCCGCACGTGGAAGACGTGGGCGGAGGACGCCGGCATTTCCTTCCACCCCGAGCTGTCCCATCTGACCCTCCCGGACGAGTTCCGTTTCCCGGGGGAGCCGATGTGGCAGACCGAAGAAGGGGTTCTCGACGGCCCGAGCCGACAGGCGCTGGCCCGGTGCCTTGCCGGAGTGACCGGCGCCCAGAGCGTCTGCTTCGCCTACGATCTGGCAGCAGTCAGCTGGGGTGAGGACGAACCGCTCGTTCGCCGTTCCTCCCTGGCCGACCTGGAAGCCGTACGTGCAGAGGTGGCGGACAGAGTCGGTGAGGACGGTCCGGAATTCTGGTGGCCGGACGACCGCAGCTGGGTGGTGACCACGGACTGGGACCTGCTGTCCACCTACGTCGGCTGCTCGGTGGAGACCGCCGAGCGGATTCTGGGCGACGACGGACTCGAGGCCCTTCCGGTCACGGCTCGGACGCGCGTCGACTGGTTCGCCGACCGTCCGCGCTGATGCCAGCAGTCCGCGATCATGCAGACGGCCCCCGCCGGAGCGAGGGCCACCCTGTACGCACAAGAGAGATCAGGCTGCGGCGAGCGCCTGCTTGACCTGGGCCAGCGAGGGGTTCGTCAGCGTCGAACCGTCGGGGAAGAGCACGGTCGGAACCGTCTGGTTTCCGCCATTCGCCTTCTCGACAAATGCTGCCGAATCCGGGTCCTGCTCGATGTTGACCTCGGTGTACGCGATGCCTTCGCGGTCCATCTGGCCCTTGAGCCGGCGGCAGTAGCCGCACCACGTGGTGCTGTACATCGTCACAGTGCCCGGCATGTCGCTGGTGCTCCCTTGTCTCGTCCGTCTAGCTGGAAGGCGGAAAGAACACGTTCCCGTACCTTCCCGCATGCAGGGAACGTACGGGACCCGGCCGCCATTCCCGCGACCGCACCCGTATCAGTACGACAAACGGCACCCCCTGTGGACAACTTCCGCACCGGCCCCCTGCGACCTGGCAGCATGGCGGGGTGAC
This sequence comes from Streptomyces sp. NPDC056452, assembly GCF_042796085.1. Classification (NCBI taxonomy): domain Bacteria; kingdom Bacillati; phylum Actinomycetota; class Actinomycetes; order Kitasatosporales; family Streptomycetaceae; genus Streptomyces; species Streptomyces sp. NPDC056452. The sequence goes on along the minus strand of NZ_JBHTRI010000035.1, from coordinate 52,906 downwards.
AGCAGCAACGCATTCCACCCTTTTCCCGCAGGTTCCCGAGTCCGCGGACGCCGTGCTCGACGGGCTCGACCCGGAGCAGCGCGAGGTCGCGCTGGCCCTCGCCGGACCCGTGTGCGTGCTGGCCGGAGCCGGTACGGGGAAGACGCGAGCCATCACGCATCGCATCGCCTACGGGGTCCGGGCCGGGATTCTCCAGCCGACGACCGTGCTCGCCGTCACCTTCACCAACCGCGCCGCCGGCGAGATGCGGGGCAGGCTCCGCCAGCTCGGCGCGACCGGTGTGCAGGCGCGGACGTTCCACTCCGCCGCCCTGCGCCAGCTCCAGTACTTCTGGCCGAAAGCAGTCGGTGGTGCGCTGCCGCGGCTGGTGGAGCGCAAGGTCCAGCTCGTCGCCGAGGCGGCGGCCCGCTGCGGCGTCCGGCTCGACCGTAATGAGCTGCGCGACACGACGAGCGAGATCGAGTGGGCCAAGGTCACCCAGACCGTGCCCGCCGACTACCCGGCCGCGGTCGCCAAGACCCAGCGCGACGCCCCGCGTGATCCTGCCGAGCTGTCACAGATCTACGCGATGTACGAGCAGCTCAAGCGCGACCGCTCGGTGATCGACTTCGAGGATGTGCTGCTTCTCACCGTCGGCATCCTTCAGGACCGGCACGACATCGCCGAGCACGTGCGCACCCAGTACCAGCACTTCGTCGTCGACGAGTACCAGGACGTCAGCCCGCTCCAGCAGCGGCTCCTCGACCTCTGGCTCGGCGACCGGGACAACCTGTGCGTCGTCGGTGACGCCAGCCAGACGATCTACTCCTTCACCGGGGCGACCCCCGACCACCTGCTGAACTTCCGCACCCGCCACCCGAACGCGACGGTGGTCAAGCTGGTGCGGGACTACCGCTCCACCCCGCAGGTCGTCCATCTGGCCAACGGACTGCTGAGCCAGGCCAGCGGCAGGGCGGCAGAGCACCGGCTGGAGCTGGTCTCGCAGCGCGAGAAGGGCCCCGAGCCCTCCTACACGGAGTATGCCGACGAGCCCGCGGAGGCCGAGGGCACCGCCCGGCGGATCCGTGACCTGATCGCCGCAGGCGTCCCGGCCGGGGAGATCGCCGTGCTGTACCGGGTCAATTCCCAGTCCGAGGTCTACGAGCAGGCCCTCGCCGACGCCGGTGTGCCCTACCAGCTGCGCGGCGCGGAGCGCTTCTTCGACCGCGCGGAGGTGCGGGAGGCGGGCGTCGCCCTGCGCGGCGCCGCCCGCGCCGGGGGCAACGACTCCTTGCTCGACGGAGCCGAGGGGCTGCCCTCCGAGGTGCGGGCCGTGCTCTCCACCAAGGGGTGGACCTCCAAGCCGCCCAACGGCTCGGGTGCGGTCCGGGACCGCTGGGAGTCTCTGGCCGCTCTGGTGCGTCTGGCCGAGGACTTCGAACAGGCCAAGCCGGGAGCGACGCTCTCCGACCTCGTGGCGGAGCTCGACGAACGGGCCGCCGCCCAGCACGCCCCCACGGTCCAGGGCGTCACGCTGGCCTCGCTGCACTCGGCGAAGGGGCTGGAGTGGGACGCGGCCTTCCTGGTCGGGCTCACCGAGGGCATGATGCCGATCGCCTACGCCAAGACCGATGAGCAGGTCGAGGAGGAACGCCGGCTGCTGTACGTCGGTGTCACCCGGGCCCGCTTCCACCTCTCGCTGTCCTGGGCCCTGTCCCGCTCGCCCGGCGGTCGCGGCGGCCGTCGGCCGACCCGCTTCCTGAACGGGCTGCGGCCCGGCTCGACCGCCTTCGGCACACGGGGCGGCGCAGGCGGCGGCGGAGGCATCGACCGCGGTTCGGCCACGGGCACGGGCAGCGTCGGTTCCGGCTCTGCGGCCCGGCCCAGGCGCCGCGGGCCGGTGTTGTGCCGGGTCTGCGGCAAGACCCTCACCGAAGCCGGCGAGATGAAGCTGATGCGCTGCGAGGACTGCCCGTCGGACATGGACGAGGGGCTGTACGAGCGGCTGAGGCAGTGGCGTGCGGACCGGGCGAAGGAGATCGGCCAGCCCGCGTACTGCGTGTTCACCGACAAGACGCTGATGGCGATCGCCGAGAGGGTGCCCGACACCGAGGGCGAGCTGGTGGTCATCGCCGGTGTCGGCAACCGGAAGCTGACCCGCTTCGGAGCCGATGTGCTCGACATCTGTGCAGGTCGGACGCTGGAACCGGAGCCAGGAGCGGGCGATGACGACGTGTGAGGAAAACTCGTCGAAAAAATAGTTTGCGCCCGCAGCAGTCATCACCATAGGTTCTTAACCACGGGAACAGCGACTTCTCTGAAGCCCTGATTCCGTGCTGTACTTATCCGAATACGCAGGACCGGCCCCGGCCGGTCCCCTGAGACGCCGAGAGGAGGCGATTCCTGTGATCAGCATTATCAACACCGTCAAAATGACCGATCCGTCGGTCGCCTCCGCCTGCTCGCTCGGCCTCGCCTGCTCTTCGGAACTTTCGCTTCGTGCCACCGGTGTGTCCGGCGTCTCCGTCGGCAGCCCGCTGTCCCTGGCGAGCCTGCCCGTTCGGGAGCGCAATGAGCGACCGACCGAGGCACCGGCAGCAGCAGTAGCGAAGGGACAGGCTCGCGCCTATGCCTTTGCGGCCGTCGGTGCCGGAGCCAAGAAGCAGACGACACAGCACCACACGATGTGGGCCTTCCGTGGGCCTGAACCCTGGAGTGATCCAGCCTGATCCAGCATCAGGCCGGCGCCTTCAGGGCCGCGGAACCCCACTCGGGATCCGCGGCCCTTTTGTTTTGTCCGAACGGATGAGACGAGACGAAGGAGCCTCGGGACAGCAGGACCTGGTACCAGCCGCCAACCGGCCAACAGGCCGGCACGACCAGACGAGGACAACACCACCGTGCAAACCGAGACGCACGCCCCGTCCGTACCGCCTTCCGACACGATCTCCCCGCCCGGCCTCACGGAGGACTCCACCTTGACCCCGCTCACCGCGCTCACCGCGCTCGACGACGCCATCGAGAACCTCGGCGTACCCGTCCCCTGCCGTTCGTACGACCCGGAGGTCTTCTTCGCCGAGACGCCTGCCGACGTCGAGTACGCCAAGTCCCTCTGCCGGACCTGTCCGCTCGTCGAGGCCTGCCTCGCCGGCGCCATGGAGCGTCGCGAGCCGTGGGGCGTCTGGGGTGGCGAGCTCTTCGTCCAGGGCGTCGTCGTCGCCCGCAAGCGTCCGCGTGGCCGTCCGCGCAAGAACCCGGTCGCGGCGTGACCGCCGGCCTGGGGGTCATGTCCCCCACACGAACAAAGCGCATCGGAACCATCGACCGTCCCCAGACCCATGACCCCCGAAATCAGGCACCAATGATCACCCCCACGAAGGAGCCCGTCGGCTCCGCGACCCCGGACGTCACCATCATCGGCGCGAACGACTCGCGTCAGAACAGGACCCGCGAAATGCAACTCATCCCAGAAGCCCTGGCCCGTGCGCATATGCACGACCGCCTGAGGGAAGCCGAGGTGGATCGCCAGGCAGTGCGCCTGGTGGCCGCCCGGCGGATGCAGCGCCGGGCGGAGCGTGCCTCGATGCGCGCCCGCCGTGCGCTCGCCATGGCGGTCATGCACTAACAGCGCCGCCAGCAGCACGATGTGGCCGCCGCGCGACGGCGGCAGGCTGACGGGGCAACCGCTCTGCCCCTCGCGCAGCCACCCCACCCCTTCCGCGGGGCCGGTCCGAACAGGCCGGCCCCGCGGTGCGTTGTGCCGAGCCCGCCGGGCCGACGGGGATATCGTCGCGAGGTGGACGAGGAGACTGATCACCCGGCGCGGCCGGGTGCCGGGCAGGTGTCATGTGCCCGCTGCGGCGTCGTCGCCGACGGCGACACGGCACCCCTGACCTGGATCTGCTCCGTGGAGAACGGCAGACGCCAGTACTTCTGCGAGGACTGTTCCCGCACCCATATCCGGTCGATCGAGGGCCGGCTGGACTCCGACTGGTGGTGACGGGAAGGCCGCGCAGCCGTCAGGAAAGGCTTCGGGCCTCGACCGCTGCGCCCTCCTGCCCGTACGCGCCCTCCCGATCGTCCTCGCTCACCTGATCGTCCTCGCTGTTCCGATCGTCCTCGCTGTCCCGAACAGGCTCGTGCTCCAGGAGGAACCCCGGCAGCCAGGACTCCAGTTCGTCCCGCAGACGCACCGTGGCACCGAGCTGGCACAACACGCCGATGGTGCTCAGCGTGACGCGGTGTATCAGCAGATAGGACGGCGGAAGGTTCAGCTGCTTGCCCAGCTGGTGGGCGGGGGAGCGCGGGTCGGCGATGCGGGCGGCCTGACTGCGCAGCCAGGAGCGGGTGAAGGTGAACTCGTCCACCTGCGCCGGTTCGATGATCGGCAGGAGATAGTCGAGCACGGCGTCCGGCGCGAGTTCGATCGAGTCCTTGACGAACCCCTCCTCACGGAGCATCCGGTACACGGCCTCGGCATCACCGTCCAGCGTCATCCGCAGCGAGTCGCCGATGGTCCGCGGCAGTCCGCCCGGAAGCCGGTCCACCGTTCCGAAGTCCAGGACCCCCAGCCTCCACCGGCCGGCATCTCCGCCGGTGCTGCCTGCATCGGCGACCTCGTTCTCGGTGACCTCGTCCTCGGCGTCCGCGCCCAGTGGAGGCAGCAGCCGGAAGTTCCCCGGATGGGGGTCGGCGTGGAGAAGACCGGTGCGTGCCGGCCCCGAGAACAGGAAGCGCGCGAGCAGCTGACCGGCCCGGTTCCTCTGGTCCGGCGTGCCATCGGCGATCACTTCCGACAGAGGGATGCCGTCCATCCACTCGGTCACAAGAACCTGCTCGGACTGGTGCACCACTCCGGGGACCACCACATCGGGGTCGTCCTCGAACTCCGCCGCGTGCTCCTGCTGGGCCTGAGCCTCCAGCGCGTAGTCCAGCTCCTCCGAGACCCGGTCCCGCAGTTCCGTGATGAGCGGCTTGATGTCCATCCCGGGAATCAGCGGGCCGAGCAGCCTCGCGAAGCGGCTGAGCTGGGTGAGATCCGAGAGCAGTGCCTCACCCGCGCCCGGGTACTGCACCTTCACGGCCACATCGCGTCCGTCGTGCCACACGGCGCGATGGACCTGCCCGATCGACGCGGCGGCAGACGGCCGGTCCTCGAATTCGAGGAACAGCTCCCGCCAGTCCTCACCGAGCCGCTCGGCCAGCACCCCGTGGACGGTGCGGGTCGGCATGGGCGGGGCGGCCTCCTGAAGTTTGGTCAGTGCCGCCCTGTACGGGCCTGCGACATCCTCGGGCAGCGCCGACTCGAAGACGGACAGCGCCTGCCCGAGCTTCATCGCACCGCCCTTCAACTCGCCGAGGACCTTGAAGAGTTGATCCGCCGTGCGCTGTTGGACCTCGCGGGCAACGATCTCCGCGGACTTACCGCCTATCCGCTTGCCCAGGCCCCACGTGGCACGCCCGGCGAAGCCGAGCGGCAGCGCGGCCAGCTTCGCGGTACGGGTGACCGCCTTCCGGGGAAGATCAGACATGTGCCCCTCCAAGTCCCAGACTGCCGTGCCGCGTGAGTGTTTCGGCCCTGCTCCGTCGGCGGCGGTCACCCCGCCATTGTGTCCTGTGCGGCGCCGGCCGCGGAGGTGAGCTCCCCCTCAGTCTGCCCGGCGGCACCACAGGAGCAGTCGAGGTGCGCACCCATCCGTTCGGCCCGCCACTCCAGCAGAGGAAGCGCGGCCTCCCAGCGGGCACCGGTGACGGCCGGCAGCTCCCCGTCGAGAAAGGACAGCGCATGGGCTGCCGCGAGACCGGCCACCGCCGTCGCCAGCCCCAGATCGCAGGCCGGCACCGTGCTGCGCCGCCCGGACCTCCACTGCGCCAGCATCCGCGGCCACTGCGGGTCCTGCTCCGCACGGCGCAGCGCCAGGCAGCCCGCACAGCCGGTGCCGCCCGGCAGCACCAGCGGACCGACCACCCCGGTGGCCTCGATCACTCCCGCGTAGAGATGCGGCGTACCCGAGGCGATCCACGGTGCGGCGGTATCCGGATCGGGGGCGTAGACCGAGAGGCCGTCCCGCGGGGCCACCACGATCAAGGACAGGGCGGGCTCGCCGCTCGCCGGAGCGCCCGCTGTCTCCGCCTGACGGGGAGGTCCGCCGGCCGCGGACCGGCGGACCAACTGCCGGGCCGCGGAATCCCGGCGCTCCCCGACGGCCGCCGCCGGAAGACCGCCGGGCGCGATGTCCCACGGCTCGGCGCGGCCACCGTCGAGCACCTCGACCCGGCCCACTCCGGCCCCGGACAGCACCGCGGCGATCGAAGCGCCGACCCTGCCCGCGCCCCGTACCTGGACCCGCATCGCGCGCCGGGCCGCGAGCCTGCGCAGCCCGCTCCCGGGTTCCGGATGGACGACCGAGAGTGACGCGGCATCGGGACGCTGCCGCTCCACGGTCTCGGCCCGCCGGCGTAATGCATCGGCTTCCGGACCGCCCGCACTCACGTCGTCGAGCAGCCCCGCCTCCGTCAGGCGTGATACCAGGATGTCCACATGACGGTCCGACAGATCGAGCGCTTCGGCTTCTTCGCGCAGGAGTGGGAGTCCGCGTGTTCCGTCGAGCAGTTCGAGGAAACTCCCGGTAGCGATATCCATCGGACCCAGCGTCACAGCATGCGCGGGCGTCACACCGAATTGCACGGTGTTCCGTCCGCGCCAGGCCCGGCGCAGCGCAGGTTTCAACATCGGATGCATGACTTCTCCCCGGTCGGTGTCGGGCTGCACCGGTCGGTATCGGCCGGCGTCGGGATCCGTTGCCAGAATGCAACGCGGTGGCGAAACGTGCGGAAAGTTATCCACAGGCTGGGGTATTAGTCGTTCAAATGGTGCACGCCGAGAAGTGGATCAACGCCGAACCGTCCGGGAGGCAGGACTTCCCGCGCCGACAGCGGGTAACGTCATGGCGTGTCCGCCGACTCTTCACCCGGCCTCGCCGGGGAGACCCCCGTGCGCAGCGCCGGACGCCACCAGCGCAGCGCGGCCGCCCGCCAGCCCGCCGCATCGGTGACGAGTGCGGTCGAGGTCCGCAGAAGCGCCCGGCGCAGCAGAACGGTCTCCGCGTACCGCGAGGGTGACCGCACGATCGTTCTCATCCCCGCCCGGATGTCCGAGGCGGAGGAACAGCGCTGGGTCGGCGTGATGCTCGACAAGCTCGCCGCCCAGGAGAGCAAGCGGGTGATCGGCGACAGCGAGCTCGCCGAACGTGCCGAAGGGCTCTCCGCCCAGTACTTCGAGGGCCGGGCGCGCCCCGCCTCGGTGCGATGGGTGACCAATCAGAACACCCGCTGGGGCTCCTGCACCCCGGCCGAGGGCAGCATCCGCCTCTCGCACCGGCTGCAGGGCATGCCGGAGTACGTCGTGGACTACGTACTCCTCCATGAACTGGCCCACCTCCTGGTTCCCGGCCACGGTCCGCGCTTCTGGCGCCTGCTGGAGGCGTATCCGCGGACCGAGCGGGCGCGTGGCTACCTCGAAGGTGTGGTGGCGGCCGAGCGGCTCCCGCATCTGCCCACCGCACGTGAAGAGTGACGTTCGGTGATTCTGTACCGGGTCTGTACCGACTTAGCTCAATGTCGTGGTTTGCGGTTAGCCTGACGCGACGCATTTACATTCGGGATGGGGGACGGTCGTTACGCATGGCCAGGGAATTCCAACGCGGCCACAAGGCCAAGATCAGTGATCTCACGCCAGGGACGGATCTGTACGTAGGTGTGCAGATCGCCGGCCCGGGCCTGACGTTCGACATCAGCTGCTTCGGTCTCGATGCCAATGAGCAGCTCTCGGACGACCGGTATTTCATCTTCTTCAACCAGCCGAAATCACCCGAGGAGTCCATTCAGCTGCTCGGCGCCCAGGCCGGCGACACCGAGTCCTTCCGCGTCACCCTCGACCGCATTCCGGCGAACATCCACAAGCTTTCGTTCACCGCGACTCTCGACGGTGCGGGGCAGATGTCGCAGGTCGGCCCCGGATACATCCGGATCGTGGCCGGCGGCGAGGAAGTGGTGAAGTACGCCTTCACCGGCTCGGAGTTCACCACCGAGCGCGCGGTCATGCTGGGTGACTTCTACCTCAAGGACGTCTGGCGGTTCGCCGCGGTGGGCCAGGGCTTCGACGGCGGACTGGACGCGCTGCTCAAGAACTTCGGCGGCGAGGTCGCCGAGGAAGCTCCGGCAGCACCGCAGCCGCAGGGCGCGGCACCGTCGTTCGCACCACCCGCCCAGGCCACCGCGCCCCCCGCCTTCGGCGCCCCGGCAGCGCCCCAAGCCCCGCAGCCCGCACCGTCGTTCGGGGCGCCCGCCGCGCCGCAGCAGCCGGTGCACACCGCGCCGACGATCGCGGCCCCCCTGGCACCCCAGGCGCCGGCCCCGTACGGGCAGCCGCCCCAGCAGCCGCAGTTCGGCCAGATCCCGGGCCAGGCCGCGCCGCCGTACGGTCAGCAGCCCCCGGCAGCACCGCCGTACGGCCAGCAGCCCCCGGCGGCCCCTCCGTTCGGCCAGCAGCCGCCCGCCGCGTCGTTCGGTCAGCAGCCTCCGGCCCCGTTCGGTCAGCAGCCTCCGGGCATGCAGCCCGGGGCGCCCCAGGGAATGGTGCCCCAGGGTGTCCCGCAGGCCGGCGCAGGGCTGCAGGCAGCCCTGCAGCCGTACAAGGAGACGGCCACCGGGCAGCGCTGGACCTCGCAGAACCAGCAGCTCATGCGCGTGGACCTGACCATGGGAGGAACACCTGTGCTCGCCCGTCAGGGCAGCATGGTGATGTACCAGGGGAAGGTCGACTTCGGCTACAAGGGCGCCGGGTTCGCGGGCCGCATGGTCGGTAACGCCACCGGCCAGGAAATGCAGCTGATGCGCTGTACTGGTCGTGGACAGGTCTTCCTCGCCGAGGAGGGATCGCACCTGCACCCCATCGAGCTGCAGGGTGACGGCATCTGCGTCTCGGCGGAGAGCGTCCTCGCCTTCGACGAGTCGCTGCAGTACGAGGTGCGCAGGATCGAAGGGCACGGGATTCCCGGCGGTGCCCTGTTCACCATGCAGTTCCAGGGCACGGGCACCGTCGTCGTCAAGACCCACGGTGTTCCGGTCGTCCTGCCGGTCACCCCGACCACGTTCGCCGACTGCAACGCGGTCGTGGCCTGGTCGGCGGCGTCCCAGGTGATCATCTCCAGCCAGGTCCGACTGCGCCGCAACGCGTATCCGGGCCACAGCGGGGAGACCGTGAACCTCCAGTTCCGGGGAGCCCCCGGGAACTTCATCGTCGTCCAGCCCTACGAGGTCTGAGGGAGCCCGTCATGAATCAGCAACTCGCGGGCTTCGCCCCGACCCCCGTCACGGCCCGGATGGAGAACCACGGCCGCACGATGCTCAAGGTCGCCATGGCCTCCGGGCAGGACCTCTACGCACGTACCGGCTCGATGGTGGCCTACGAGGGCTTCATCCAGTACGAGCCCAACCCGCCCGCCGTCCGCCAGATCGCCTCGCAGTGGATCACCGGCGAGGGCGCGCCCCTGATGAAGTGCGCCGGTGACGGGCTGCTGTACCTCGCCGACTACGGCGCCGATGTGGTCGTCATCAATCTCAACAACGACTCGCTGTCGGTCAACGGCACCAATCTCCTCGCCTTCGACGGCCACCTCACCTGGGGTGTGGAGCGGGTCAAGGGCCTGGCCAAGTTCGCCGGCCAGGGCCTGTGGAACGTCTGCGTCCAAGGCACCGGATGGGTTGCGATCACCTCGCGCGGCACGCCGATCGTCGTCGACTGCGGCCGGGGCGAGGACGAGACGTACGTCGACCCCGACGCGCTAGTCGCGTGGTCCCCGAACCTGAAGGTCAAGGGCAAGCGGAGCTTCAAGGCGAGCTCGCTCATCGGGCGGGGCAGCGGAGAGGCCTACCAGATGGCCTTCTCGGGTCAGGGCATCGTCGTCGTCCAGCCGAGCGAGGACAGCACCGACCGCCTGCGGATCCGGAACTGAGCGGGGGGAGAACACATCATGCAGAGTCCGCTTTTCAGTCACACCGAACAGCAGTCGCAGGACCGGTACACCGTCCAGAACCCGCAGCTCCTGCGGGTCTCGCTGACCGGTCATGACGACGTCCTCGCCCGCAAGGGAGCCATGGTCGCCTATCAGGGGCTCATGGAATTCGACGGCGAGTACCAGTCGCAGGGACAGCGCAACGCCCGCAGGAACACGGGCGAGGGCCTCGACCTGATGCGCTGCTCGGGCCAGGGAACGGTCTATCTGGCCAACCTCGCCCAGTACATCCACGTGGTCGACGTCGACCACGAGGGCATGACGGTCGACAGCGCGTACGTCCTCGCCCTCGACTCGTCGCTGCACACCGAGGTCATCGCGGTGGACAGCCAGTACGGGATCTCGGGCACGGGCAAGTACCAGCTCAACATCTCCGGCACCGGCAAGGTCGCGCTGATGACCTCGGGCCAGCCGCTGATGATGCAGGTCACGCCCGACAAGTACGTGAATGCCGACGCCGACGCGATCGTTGCCTGGTCGAGTGGACTGAGGGTGCAGATGCAGGCGCAGACGCACTCCTCCGGCGTTTTCCGGCGCCGCGGCAACACCGGGGAGGGCTGGGAGCTCAGCTTCCTGGGCCAGGGCTTCGCGCTCGTCCAGCCGAGTGAGGTGCTGCCTCCGCAGAACGCTCAGATCGGCCAGGGCGCGGCCGCCCAGTTCGGCGTGGGACAGCACGGCGCCCACAGCCAGAACCAGAACAACGCCTGGAACTGAGTCACCCGGATCCGGCACAGGTAAGGGGCGGCCTATTGCAGGCCGCCCCTTACCTGTGCCCGCGCAGGGCTACTGGCCCTGCTCCAGTCGCGCCCGGGTCCGTTCCATCAGCCGTACGACCGAGGCGTCCGCCACCCCGGCCACCTCGTCGTAGGGGAACCAGCGCAGATCGAGGGATTCCTCGCTGATCTGTTCCGTCGCTCCGGCGGGAGCCGTAGCCGCGTACTGGACGTCGAGGTGCCAGTGACAGGGCGCCGGGATGGGGTGCCGGTCCAGCCGGACCGGTCCGCCGGGCAGCAGGGTGAGTCCCGCTATCCCGGACTCCTCCGTGGCCTCACGCAGAGCCGCGGAGGCCAGGTTGGGGTCCTGCGGCTCGCAGTGGCCGCCCATCTGGAGCCACATCTGCAGCTTCCTGTGCAGCGTCAGCAGAACCCGGCCCCGCTCCGGATCGATCACCAGTGCGCTGGCCGTCAGATGCCCGGCCCCGCAGGCCTTCCACATGCCGTCCGGGTGCCCGGCCAGATGGTCCAGGTACGTCTGGCGCAGCTCGCTCTGGTCCTCCTGGTCCGTGTCGTAGCCCTTGAGTACGAGAACGGCGTCGTCGTGCAGGCTCACTTGTCGGTGTCGTCCTTGCCGTCGCTCTTCGAGTCGTCGCTCTTCGAGTCCTCGCTCCTGGAGTCGTCCGAGTCCTCGGCCGCGGGCTTCTGCGGGCCCTTCGCGGCCTCGCCGAGCATCTTGTCCAGCTCGGAGAAGTCCAGCTGCTCGTGGTGGACGAACCCGTCCGGGTCGTCCAGGTCCTGGGCCGTCGGCAGCATGTCCGGGTGCTCCCACAGGCCGTCACGGCCGTCGACGCCCCGGGCGTCCGTGAGCGAGGCCCACAGCCTTGAAGCGTCCCGCAGCCGGCGCGGACGCAGCTGGAGGCCGATGAGGGTGGCGAAGGTCTGCTCGGCGGGACCGCCGGACGCACGGCGCCTGCGCATCGTCTCGCGCAACGCGTCCGCCGAGGTCAGCCGGGACTTCGCGGCCTCGTGCACCACGGCGTCCACCCAGCCCTCGACAAGGGCGAGCGCTGTCTCCAGGCGGGCGAGCGAGGCCTTCTGCTCAGGAGTGTCCTCCGGCTGGAACATGCCCTGCTGGAGCGCGTCCTGCAGCTGCTCGGGCTGCGTCGGGTCGAACTGGCCGACGACGTCCTCGAGCTTGCTGGTGTCGACCTTGATGCCGCGCGCATAGGCCTCGACCGCACCGAACAGGTGCGAGCGCAGCCACGGAACGTGGGCGAAGAGCCGCTGGTGGGCGGCCTCACGCAGCGCGAGATACAGCCGCACCTCGTCCTGCGCGACGCTCAGGTCCTTACCGAACCGCTCGATGTTCAGCGGGAGCAGCGCGGCCTTGCCGGCCGGGGCCAGAGGAAGGCCGATGTCCGTCGAACCGACGACTTCGCCGGCGAGCACGCCGACCGCCTGCCCGATCTGCTGACCGAACATGGCACCGCCCATGGAACGCATCATCCCGATCAGCGGGCCCGCCATGGCCTGCATCTCCTCGGGCAGGACGTCGCCCATGGCCAGCCCGACCCGCTCGGCCACCGGGTCCACCAGCTGCTGCCAGGCAGGAAGGGACGCCTCGACCCACTCCGCGCGGCTCCACGCCACCGTCGAGACGGAACCGGAGGGCAGCGACGTCACGCCGTCCAGCCAGAGATCCGCCAGGCGCAGCGCCTCGGTGACCGCCGACTGGTCCGACGGGCCGACGCTCGCGTCCTTGCTGCCGTCAGGAGTGCCCTGCGAGACCGTCTGGCGGGCGATCTGCTTGGCCATGTCCCAGTTGACGGGGCCGCCCTCGTAGCTCAGCATCTGGCCGAGCTGCTGGAAGGCCGCTCCCAGGTCGTTCGGGTTCATCGTGCCGAACATCGCTGCGAACGGGTTGTCCCCGCCGGCGCCCGGCCCGATGCCGAACGGGTTCGCAGGCCCGCCCGAACCCTGCCCACCTCCGGTGGGGTCCTTCTTCTTGCCCTCGTCGCCGTTTTCCGGCTCCTCCGGCGGAAGGCCGAATCCGAATGGGGTGTCACTCACGGGTTTCCTCGGCTCGTAGGGCCGCCGGCTCGAACCGACGGCGACTGCCCGACATCACCATCCAGCGTAGACACCAAAGGCCGCTTAGGGCCTCAGTGCTCCGCCGGCTCCCGGCCTGCGGCAGGATGGACGCCACCTGGTACGTACGCGTCATTCGGGTACGTACTGAAGACAACCGCTGGAGACGCCCGGTGAGTTCCCCAGATCCGCAGGTTCGCGCAGCGCGAAACCTGGCCGACCCCTCGCCCGAGAGCAAGCCGACGAAGAATCCTTCCAGAAGCCGGGGCCCCGTCGTCGCGGTCACCGGTGCCGCGACCGGCGTCGGTGAGCTTCTCACCGCGCACCTCGCCGCATCCGACGAGATCAAGCAGGTCATCGCCATCGATGAGCGCCGGGGGGAGGTGTCCGAGGCCACATGGCACATCCTGGACGTACGGGACCCCGCCATCGCGGAGAAACTGCGCGGGGCGGATGTCGTCGTGCACCTGGCACTCGATCTCGACCTGGAGACCGACCCCGCCGCCCGTACCGCGTACAACGTACGCGGCACCCAGACCGTGCTGACGGCCGCGGCGGCCGTCGGGGTCCACCGGGTCGTGCTGTGCACCTCGGCGATGGTCTACGGCGCTCTTCCCGACAACGACATCCCTCTCTCCGAGGACGCCGAACTGCGCGCCACGGCAGAGGCCACCGGTGTCGGCGACCTGCTGGAGATCGAACGGCTCGGGCGCCGCGCCCCCCGTGCCCACCCCGGACTCAATGTCACGGTGGTACGCCCGACCGTCCTGGTCGGCGGTACGGACACCGCGCTGACCCGCTACTTCGAGTCGCCGAGGCTCCTTGTCGTCGCCGGATCGCGCCCCGCCTGGCAGTTCTGCCATGTCGAGGACCTGGTCAGCGCCCTGGAGTACGCCGCACTGGAGAAGATCGACGGGGAGTTCGCGGTCGGCTGCGACGGCTGGCTGGAGCAGGAGGAGGTGGAGGAGCTCTCCGGCGTGCGCCGGATGGAGCTGCCGTCCGCCGTCGCCCTCGGGGCAGCGGCCCGGCTGCACCGGATCGGCCTCACCCCGTCCCCGGCGGGCGACCTCGCCTACACCATGCACCCCTGGGTGGTCAGCGTGAGCCGGCTCCACGACGTCGGCTGGCGGCCCCGGTGGACCAACGAGGAGGTCCTCGGAGCGCTCCTGGAAGAGGTGGAGGGCCGCCACACGGTCGCCGGCCGCCGCCTCGGCCGCAAGGACGCCACCGCGGCAGGCGCCGCGGGAGCCACGGTCGCCCTCCTCGGTACGGCTGCGCTGGTCCGCCGCGCCCGCAAGGCGCGCCGGCGCATCTAGGAAGACCCTGGGCCCCTCCGTCTCCCCAGGTGCGCACCGGGCGCTCCCGGGGGGACCTGTAGGAGGCTCCAAGCAGGCCGGCCGGCCTGCTGGTCGAAAACGCTATTCCGCGATGTCAGCGCCGTGCGGCACGATGGGTCCCATGGCACGCACCCACGACCACCCCGGCGAGCAGGCAGCTCAGGACCCGATCCGGCTGCTGGAGATCAGGGAGACACCGCTCTCCGTCGACGAGATCTTCCGTGCGGTCGGCGACGACGCCGCCGGTGGCATCGCGCTCTTCGTCGGCACGGTGCGCAATCATGACGACGGACAGGACGTCGGCATGCTCGGCTACTCCTGCCATCCGAGTGCCCAGGACGAGCTGCGCAGAGTGGCGGAGAAGGTCGTCGCTCAGTTCCCGGTCAGGGCGCTGGCCGCCGTCCACCGGGTGGGTGAGCTGGCTGTGGGCGATCTGGCGGTGGTCGTCGCCGTCTCCTGCGCCCATCGGGGTGAGGCCTTCGAGGCCTGCCGCAAGCTGATCGACGACCTCAAGCACGAGGTTCCGATCTGGAAGCACCAGCGTTTCTCGGACGGCACCGAGGAGTGGGTCGGCGCCTGCTGAGCGCAAACCGCCCCAGGGGTGTTCAGCCCCGATTTGCGTAACCGCACCCCTGCCATGAGCGTTGGTCCTGCAGGTGGTTAATCTTCTGATCGTCAGTTGCGGTCGCTCATGGGGTAGGGAGGTCGTGATGGCAGCTCTCGCGTGGCTTTTGATTCCGCTTTTCGCCGCTCTCGGCGCGGCGATATGGGGAGGGTGGGCAGCCCGCAATCGAACGACCGGCGACGTCACCGAACTCGCCGGCTACGCCAGGTTCCGTGAGGCGATGGAGAAGTCGGACTCCGGTTCCGAGGCGGTCTGAGACAGCGGCGGCTGTACGCAGTTGCCAATCCCGCATCGCGGCCATGGTCATCCTCCAGGCGTTCTCCGCACAGTGAGCTGACCGGCGGCCCCTCGGCCGTCCCCGTGCCACCCGGCCCCGAGCCCCCGTACGGACCGGCCCCGACGGTGCACTGACAGGCCCTTCCCGTACTGTCGTTCCATGCCACGCCGCACCGCGACGATGCTCGCCTCCACGCTCATTCTGATCGCGCTGCTCTGCGTAGGCGTGCTGATCCCCGTGCCGTATGCGGAGATGTCTCCCGGCCCGACCGTGAACACCCTCGGCGACGCGCGTGGCGAACCCGTTCTGCACATCAGCGGCCGCAAGACCTACCCGACGTCCGGGAACCTCAACATGACGACGGTCCGCGTCACCGGCGCGGACTACGACATGAACATCGTCGAGGCCGTGTACGGCTGGCTGGCCCACGACAGCGTGATCGTTCCGCACGACACCCTCTATCCGGACGGCAAGACGGAGGAGGAGTCGACGCAGGAGAACGCGGAGGAGTTCAGCCAGTCCCAGGAGAGCGCCAAGGTCGCGGCCCTCGAGGAACTGAACATCCCCGTCACCTCACGCGTCGTGGTCTCCACCGTCGTCAAGGACAGCCCCGCCCAGGGCAAGCTGCACGCGGGCGATGTGATCAAGGCCGTCGACGGTACGGCGGTCAAGCAGCCCGAGGACGTCGCGAAGCTCGTCACCGAGCACAAGCCCGGTGAGGACGTCGTGTTTACGATCATCCCCGCCAAGGCGGCCGCCGCGGCCGAGAAGGCCGGCAAGGAGCCGCGGGGCACACGTGAGATCACCCTCACGACGCGCAAGGCCCCTTCGGAGGACCGCGCGATCGTCGGCATCCAGGCCGGGACGGACCACACGTTCCCGTTCGAGATCGACATCAAGCTCGCCGATGTCGGCGGCCCGAGCGCCGGGCTGATGTTCTCGCTGGGCATCATCGACAAGCTCACGCCCGGCCAGCTGACGGGCGGAAAGTTCATCGCCGGCACCGGCACCATCGACGACAGCGGCAAGGTCGGGCCGATCGGCGGCATCAACATGAAGCTGGTCGGCGCGCGCGATGCCGGCGCCCGGTACTTCCTCACCCCGGACGACAACTGTGCCTCCGCGGCAGCCGACACCCCGAGCGGTCTCACCCTGGTGAGGGTGAAGACCCTCGACGACGCGAAGAAGTCGCTGGAGAAGATCCGCGCAGGGGACCCGGCCGGCCTGCCGAGCTGCTCGGCAGGCTGAGGCCCCGCGCGAAGGCAGGGGCCCCGGACCGACCCCGCGCGACGGCGAGGGCCCGGACCGGACCCCGCACGACGGCATGGGCAGAGACCGGCTCCCCGCTACGGCAGGGACCGGGAGCGGTTCCGCGGGGCGGGACCAGCCCCGCGGAACCGCAGGATCAGGCCTCGAAGGTGGCCGCGAGCGCCTCGGCCAGCCCGGGGACCAGGCCCGCACCGGTCAGGACCTCGGTCGGGGAGTCCTTCTCCCGCAGCCGCACGGCCGAGTCCCGCGCCCCGTCCCGCAGAACAGCCACGGTCATCCGGACCTCCTGCCGGTCCGGGTGCTTGGCGACCCACTTGGTCAGCTGGCTGTCGCTCAGGCCTTCCGGTACGGAGGCCTCGGCGGACGGCGGCAGCATCAGCCGCTCGACCGTCATGGCGCAGCCGACCACGGCGTCGGGCCAGGCGATCGTGGCGAGGAATTCGTCCAGGGCGGTGCCGGCGGGAAGCTCCTCCTGCTCGATAGGGGTGAAGGCGGCGGTGGTCGACGCGGCGTCGTCGAGACCGAGCTGGGCGGCCAGGCCCGGCTCACTGGCGCGCAGCCTGGCGGTGTCGACGAGGGCGAACAGCCGGGCGGGCTGGTCCCAGCCGAGGCCTGCGGCGTAGGCATCGATTTCGAGTACGGCGACGGTCAGGGGGCTCGCGGCCATCGGAGGGCCTGAGGGGGAAACGTTGGGCATGGTCAATATCCTGCCTCCTTCCGCCCCGGGAACGGGAACTAGGTAAAGCCTCAGTAAGTTGCATAGGTGGGCTCTACGATCGCTGGGCCTGCTTCACACGACCGCGAACTTCGAGGTGCGCACGTTGGCTTTCCAGATGCCGGACCGCGGCGGAGGCCCGACCGGGCCACGGATCAGAGTCGGCCGCCCGTCCCGGCGCGTCCGTACCCTGCTCATGACACTGGGTGTCCTGGCGGTCCTCGCCATGGCCTTTGTCATGTTCGCCGGGTTCTGGACAGACTGGCTCTGGTACCGCTCGGTCGCGTATTCATCCGTCTTCACCACCACCCTGTGGACCAAGATCGGGCTGTTCCTCGTCTTCGGACTGCTGATGGCCATCGCCATCGGCGTGAACATCTGGCTCGCGCACCGGCTGAGGCCGCCGCTGAGCGCGATGTCGCTGGAGCAGCAGAGCCTGGACCGCTACCGGATGAGTGTCGCCCCGTACAAGAAGTGGGTGCTGCTCGCGATCACCGCCCTCGTCGGGCTGATCGCCGGAGCCTCCGCTTCGGGCCAGTGGCGTACGTGGCTGATGTACGTCAACGGTGTGTCGTTCGGGCAGAAGGACCCCCAGTTCAAGCTGGACGTGTCCTTCTACGCCTTCGACCTGCCGTGGTACCGCTTCATGCTCGGCTTCGGCTTCGCCGCGGCCGTGCTGTCGCTGATCGCCGCAGCGCTGACGCACTACCTGTACGGCGGGCTGCGGATCACCAGCCCCGGCGCACGGGCCACGGGTGCGGCCACCGGCCATCTCTCCGTGCTGCTCGGCATCTTCGTCTCGCTGAAGGCCGTGGCGTACTGGCTCGACCGCTACGGCCTCGCCGTGAAGTCGAGTGACTTCAAGGCCACGGACAACTGGACGGGCCTGCGGTACGTCGACGCCAACGCCTACCTCCCGGCGAAGACGATCCTGTTCTGCATCGCCGTCATCTGCGCCCTGCTGTTCTTCGCGACGCTCTGGCGGCGCACCTGGCAGCTGCCGGTGATCGGCTTCGGCCTGATGGTGCTCTCCGCGATCCTGATCGGCGGGCTCTACCCGGCGATCGTGCAGAAGTTCCAGGTCCAGCCGAACGAGCAGGCCAAGGAAGCGCCGTTCATCCGGAAGAACATCGACGCGACCCGCGATGCCTACGACATCGACGACGCGCAGGTGGACGACTACTCGGGCAAGAGCACGACCACGGACGACGCCAAGCTCCGGGCAGGTGCGGACGCCGCGGCCAGCTACCGCGTGATGGACCCGAACGTCGTCTCGCCGGCCTTCCAGCAGCTCCAGCAGAAGAGGAACTACTACCAGTTCCCCAAGACCCTGGACGTCGACCGCTACAAGGGAACAGACGGCAAGGAGCAGGACACCGTCATCGGCCTGCGCGAGCTCAACCTCGACGGCCTCCCCAAGCGGAACTGGATCAACGACCACTTCACGTACACGCACGGCTACGGCGCCATCGCGGCCCGGGGCACCACGACGGGCACCAACCCGGCGGGCTCCCCGGACTTCACGGAGTCGGGCCTGCCGACCACCGGTGAGCTGCCGAAGTACGAGCAGCGGATCTATTACGGCGAGAAGACCGAGCAGTACTCCATCGTCGGAGGGCCCCAGAAGGAGCTCGACTACGAGGAGGACGGCGAGAAGACCACCAGCTACAAGGGCAACAGCGGTGTCAGTCTCGGCAACGCCTTCAACCGCGCTGCCTACGCCGTGTCCTTCAGCGAGCCGCAGATACTCTATTCCGGAGCCATCGGCGAGGGTTCGCGGATCCTGTACAACCGCACCCCCAAGGAGCGCGTCGAAGCGGTCGCGCCCTGGCTGACCATCGACGGTGACGCCTACCCGGCGGTCGTGGGCGGCCGGATCCAGTGGGTCGTCGACGCCTACACCACGACCAACGGCTATCCGTACGCCTCGCGTACGACGCTCGGTGACACCACGGCGGACTCGCTGACCACCAACCAGCGCGCCGTCGTCGCCCAGCAGAACCAGGTCAACTACATCCGCAACTCGGTGAAGGCCACCGTCGACGCGTACGACGGCAAGGTCAGGCTCTACGAGTGGGACACCGAGGACCCGGTGCTCAAGACCTGGCGCAAGGCGTTCCCCGGAACCGTGAAGTCGCGGGGGGACATCCCGCAGGATCTGATGGACCACCTGCGCTACCCGCAGGACCTGTTCAAGGTCCAGCGGGAGCTGCTCACGCGCTACCACGTCCAGGATCCCGCGCAGTTCTACAGCGGCAGTGACGCCTGGCAGGTGCCGGACGACCCCACCAACAAGGAGCCCGGGGCCGTTCCGCCGTACTACCTGAGCATGAAGATGCCGGACCAGGACGAGCAGAGGTTCTCCCTGACCACGACGTTCACACCGAAGGGGCGGCCCGACCTGGGGGCGTTCATGGCGGTGGACGCGGACGCGGCCAGCAAGGACTACGGCACCATAAGGCTGTTGAGAGTCACCACCACGGTGAAGGGCCCGGGCCAGGTACAGAGTGAGCTCAACGGCAACGACGACGTCGCCGAGTTCGTGAGGAACCTCAAGGGCACCGACTCGGACATCGAGTACGGCAATCTGCTGACCGTGCCGCTGGACGGGGGCTTCCTCTACATCGAGCCGGTGTACACGCGCGGTGGCACGCAGAACTATCCGCTGCTGCGCAAGGTGGCCGCCTCGTACGGGTCGAAGATCGTCTTCGAGAACAGCCTCGGCGAGGCGCTCAACGCGGTCTTCGGGGTCGAGGAATCCGATACGACCACCCCGCCGACGGAGCCCACCGAGCCACCGGGTGACACCACCGAGCCGCCTGCCACCGGGGAGGCCGCTCTGAAGAAGGCCATCGCGGATGCGCAGAAGGCGTACACGGCGGGTGAGGCGGCCCTGAAGAAGAACGACTGGACCGCCTACGGCAAGGCGCAGGCGGACCTGGAGGATGCCCTCAGGCGAGCGGCAGCCGCCCAGCCCAAGGCCACCGGCGGTGCCGACGCGGCAGATACGGCGGCCGGGCCGGCCACGGCCGACAAGGCCGATGAGAAGGGCGAGGACCAGGGCAGCTGAGAAAGTTCCACCCCGCGTCGTGGTACGGTTTGAACACAACGACGCGGGGTGGAGCAGCTCGGTAGCTCGCTGGGCTCATAACCCAGAGGTCGCAGGTTCAAATCCTGTCCCCGCTACTGAAGACTGAGGCCCGGATCCTGAAAAGGATCCGGGCCTTCGTCATGCCGTCGATTGTCGCCTCGGGCACTTTCTCAAGTTGTTGGTGCGAAGTGCGGTTCGCAGGGCACGAGTTGGGCTTGAACGTGTTTGACTTGTCTCTCTGTGGGCATGTCGACAAAACGCTGAAGTGACCTCACTGGCCGCGGTATACCAGGTGTACGCGGGTTGCAGGTGGTGCGACGATGGTATTTATGGGGGACAGGGCAACTCTGTTGGAGACAGGGCGGTTTGTGCAGCGACACGTCCGGAAGACGGAAAACGTGGCGGATGCGGTATTTGCCGCTGCCCTCGCCGAGGCCGCCGACACCGCTGACGACACCTCTGCCGAGGACGCCGCCTACGCCACGGACACCACAGATACCACGGATCATGCCGAGACCGAGGCGCGACACCGTCGTGCCGCGGAGGCCGGCGACGCCGCGTCGATGAGTGTCCTCGGCGCGCTCCTGCTGCGCCGAGGCGACCTCGACGGTGCCGAGTCCTACCTGCGTGCCGCCACGGCCGAGGGCGACCGGGCCGCAGCCAACAACCTGGGTGTCCTGCTCCACCAGCGCGGCTACGCGGACGAGGCCGCCGGGTGGTGGCGCATCGCCGCCGTCGCAGGGTCCGCCGCCGCCGCGCACGCACTCGGGCGGCACTTCCGGGAGTGCGGCGACGAGCCCGGGGCCGAGTACTGGCTGCGCCAGTCCGCCGAGCAGGGCCACGCGCTGGGCGCCTACGCCCTGGCCGACCTGCTCGAGCACAGGAGCGACGTCGGAGCCGAGCGCTGGCTGCGGGCTGCCGCCGAACAGGGCCACCGGGAGGCCGCCTACCGCCTCGCACGCATCCTGGAACGCAACGCTGTCGACGAGCCGCAGGACGCCTTCGGCATGGGGCGGAGCACCGGGGAGGGTGCGCCGAGCGTTCTGGACGGCCGTGCGGGGACGGGGAGGAGCGACGGCCCCGTCGCGGGCCCGGCGACCGGCCGGGTGGGTGAGGCCGAGCAGTGGTACCGGCAGGCTGCCGCGCGCGGTCACCGCCGTGCCGCCCTGCACCTCGGAGCCATCCTGGAGCAGCGCGGTGAGCTGAAGGAGGCGGGCCGCTGGTACCTCACCGCGGCCAAGGACGGTGAGCCCCGTGCTGCCTGCGCCCTCGGCTTCCTGCTGCGCGACGCGGGCGACGAGGAGAGCGCGGCCGTGTGGTGGCTGCGTGCCGCCCAGGACGGCGACGGCAACGCGGCCAACGCCCTGGGGGCACTCCACGCCGCACGCGGTGAGCAGCAGACCGCCGAGCGCTGGTACCGCGCCGCGATGGACGCGGGCGACGTCAACGGTGCGTACAACCTCGGTCTGCTCTGCGCGGCCCAGGACCGCACCCCGCAGGCCGAGCAGTGGTACCGCCGTGCCGCCTACGCGGGACACCGCGAGGCCGCCAACGCGCTGGCCGTGCTGCTGCTCCAGGCGGGCGACGGTACCGGCGCCGAGCCGTGGTTCTCCAAGGCGGCCGAGGCGGGCAGTGTGGATGCCGCGTTCAACCTCGGCATCCTGCATGCCGGACGCGACGAGGACCGTACGGCGCTGAGCTGGTACCAGCGGGCGGCCGCGGCCGGGCACACCGATGCCGCGCTGCAGGTCGGCATGGCGCTGCTGCGCGACGGTGAGGAGCGGGAGGCCGAGCGCCATCTGCGCTGCGCCGCCGGTGGCGGCAGCGCCGAGGCGGCCTTCCGGCTGGCCGGCGTGCTCGACCTGCGCCAGCCGCCGCCCGGACCGCCCGGACTGGGCGAGCCGATGCCGGAGAAGACCGAGTGCGAGGAGTGGTACGAGCGCGCGGCCGAGCAGGGGCACCGCCGTGCCCAGGTCCGGGCCGGGATGCTCGCCGCGGCCCGCGGCGACATGGAGAGTGCTGCCCGCTGGTACCGCGAGGCCGCCGAGTCGGGCAGCCGCAACGGAGCCTTCAACCTCGGCCTGCTGCTCGCCCGTGAGGGCAGCGAGCGTGAGGCTGCCCTGTGGTGGGGCCGCGCCGCCAACGACGGGCACGGCCGTGCCGCCCTGCGCCTCGCGCTGCTCGCCGCCCGCCGCGGTGAGCTCACGGAGGGGCAGCGCTGGTGTGCCCGTGCCGTGGAGCTGGGACCGGCGGAGGTGGCCGAGCGGGCCGCCCGGCTGCTGGAGGCGCTCCACCAGGAGCTCACCGCGTAGACGGTGCGCTCCTGGGGGCGCAGGTGTCCGCGGAAGGGATTTGCGCTGGTCGGCGGGGTACCGTAATGTTGCATTCACAACGACGCGGGGTGGAGCAGCTCGGTAGCTCGCTGGGCTCATAACCCAGAGGTCGCAGGTTCAAATCCTGTCCCCGCTACTGAAGACTGAGGCCCGGATCCTGAAAAGGATCCGGGCCTCAGTCGTATGTCCGGTCGCGTGCAAGGTCCCGTGCGCGGCAAGGTCCCGTCCAGGGTGCCGCCCGCGCGCGGCGAGGTCCCGCACCCGAGGGGCGGGACCGGTCCGGCTCAGGCCGCGGCGGCGCAGTTCGGGCAGACGCCCCGGTAGGTCACCTCGACGTTGGAGACGGTGAAACCGAAGCGCTCGTCGGCCGGCAGGTCGGCCAGCGGATCTCCCGACGGGTGCACGTCCCGGATGGCTCCGCACTGCGCGCACACCAGGTGGTGGTGGGGGCGATGGGCGTTCGGGTCGTACCGCTTGGCCCTGTGGTCGGTCGACACCTCGAGGACCTCACCGAGGGACACCATCTCGCCCAGCGTGTTGTACACGGTGGCGCGGGAGATCTCCGGCAGCCGGCCGACAGCCCTCGCGTGCACCTCGTCCGCCGTCAGGTGTACGTGGTCCCCGTCAAGGACCTCGGCCACGACACGCCGCTGCGCCGTCATGCGCCAGCCGCGTCCGCGAAGTCGTTCCAGGAGGTCACTCATGGGGTCCAGCCTAACAGTGGAGGGACGGAGTCCCGAATGGGTGTGACTTTGGATGCTCGCTTGACTTGGACAATGTCCATTGTAGGATCGAGACTGGCATTGGCCAAGGGACAGGCTGCGCAGGGAAGACGACTGTGCGGGACATGAACGCAGGAGGCGCACGTGACGCAGGGACCGCTCACCACGGAGGCCGGCGCACCGGTTGCCGACAACCAGAACAGCGAGACGGCCGGTCCGGGTGGACCGGTTCTCGTGCAGGACCAGGCGCTGCTGGAGAAGCTCGCCCACTTCAACCGTGAGCGCATCCCGGAGCGCATAGTGCACGCCCGTGGCGCGGGTGCGTACGGCACGTTCACGCTGACCCGCGACGTCTCGCAGTGGACGCGTGCGAAGTTCCTCTCCGAGGTCGGCAAGCAGACCGAGACGTTCCTGCGCTTCTCCACCGTCGCCGGCAACCTCGGTTCCGCCGACGCGGTGCGTGACCCCCGCGGCTTCGCGCTGAAGTTCTACACCGAGGAGGGGAACTACGACCTCGTCGGCAACAACACCCCGGTGTTCTTCATCAAGGACGCCATCAAGTTCCCCGACTTCATCCACACCCAGAAGCGCGACCCGTACACCGGCTCGCAGGAGGCGGACAACGTCTGGGACTTCTGGGGTCTGTCGCCCGAGTCCACGCACCAGGTGACCTGGCTGTTCGGCGACCGCGGGATCCCGGCCACGCTGCGCCACATGAACGGGTACGGATCGCACACGTACCAGTGGAACAACGAGGCCGGCGAGGTCTTCTGGGTCAAGTACCACTTCAAGACCGACCAGGGCATCAAGAACCTCACCACCGACGAGGCCAACCGGCTCTCGGGAGTGGACCCGGACAGCCACCAGCGCGACCTGCGCGAGTCCATCGAACGCGGCGAATTCCCGTCCTGGACGGTGCAGGTGCAGATCATGCCGGCGGCCGAAGCGGCCAACTACCGCTTCAACCCGTTCGACCTGACCAAGGTCTGGCCGCACGAGGACTACCCGCCGGTCGAGATCGGCAAGCTCGAGCTCAACCGCAACCCGGAGAACATCTTCGCCGAGGTCGAGCAGTCCATCTTCAGCCCCGCGCACTTCGTTCCCGGCATCGGACCGTCCCCGGACAAGATGCTCCAGGGCCGCCTCTTCGCGTACGGCGACGCCCACCGCTACCGCGTCGGCATCAACGCCGACCACCTGCCGGTGAACCGCCCCCACGCCACCGAGACGCGTACGAACAGCCGTGACGGCTATCTGTACGACGGCCGTCACCAGGGCACCAAGAACTACGAGCCGAACAGCTTCGGCGGTCCGGTCCAGACCGGCCGGCCGCTGTGGGAGCCCCTCCCGGTCACCGGCGGCACAGGCAACCACGAGGCCCCGAGCCACGCCGAGGACGACGACTTCGTCCAGGCCGGGAACCTCTACCGGCTCTACTCCGAGGACGAGAAGGACCGGCTGATCGAGAACCTCGCCGGGTTCATCTCGAAGGTCTCGCGCGACGACATCGCCGAGCGCGCGATCAACAACTTCCGCCGGGCCGACGGTGACTTCGGCAAGCGGCTGGAAGCAGCGGTACAGGCCCTGCGGAGCTGAGACGTCGGACACGAGTGCGGGGTGGGGCAGCGGATCCGCTGCCCCACCCCGCACTTCTGTGTGCGCGCTCGTCACAGGGTGAGCCGGTGCACCCCTCCCCGCACCGTGCCGACGTGCAGCCGGTGGAGTCGGTCGTCGGTGTCCCCGCTCAGCCGACCAGCTCCACCGGAGGGCGCCCGGGGCGCCCGGCCGGAGCCCAGCAGCGGATGATGTCTCGCACCGACACGATGCCGACCGGTCCGTCGTCGTCCAGCACGATCAGATGCCGGAAGCCGCCGTGCGTCATGGCCTCGGCCGCCTCCTCCAGGGTCCAGACAGGGGCGGCGAAGACCACATCGGTGGTGGTGTGGCTGGAGGCGGTCTCGACATCGGGGTTCTGGCCCGATCCGACCGCGTTGAGGATGTCGCGTTCGGTGAGGATGCCGAACCCGCAGGTGTCCGGGTCATGGACGACGGCTGCTCCGACACGGCGGACCGACATCAGCCGGGCGGCCTGGCGGAGGGTGTGGGTCGGGCCGATGGTGAGAACCACCGTGCTCATGGCGTCACGGACGAGCATGAAGGGAGCCACCTCCTTCGTGAAGCGACTACGTGAGCCGATTCACAAGTTCACAAGTAGGGGGACTCTCAGAGTCGCACTGTTGGGGGACGGCAACAAGGGGTGGCGAAGACCGTTCGAGGGGCGTGCGGTGGTGCGGCACGCCCCTCGTGGTGCCGGTGCGCCCGCTCGGGCTCCCGGCATGGCTGCTCAGACGGTGGGCCGCGTCGGAAGGCGCGGCCCGGCCCGGTCAGTAGCGCTGATTCAAGTAACCCAGAAGTTCGTGGTGGAGCGTCCCGTTCGAAGCCGCCGCGTTGCCGCCGCCCGGACCGGGGACCCCGTCCAGGCTGGTGAACTGCCCGCCCGCCTCCTGGACGATGATCGCGTTCGCCGCCATGTCCCAGAGCGAGAGCTCCGGCTCCGCGCAGATGTCGACCGATCCCTCGGCGACCATCATGTACGGCCAGAAGTCCCCGTAGCCGCGGGTACGCCAGCAGGCCCGGGTCAGATCCATGAAGCCGTCGAGCCGGCCCTGCTCCTCCCACCCGGTCAGCGAGGAGTACGCGAGGGACGCGTCCGCGATGCGCTCCACCTTCGACACGTGCAGCCGGGTCGCGGAGGTCAGGCTGCGGCCGGAGAAGGCTCCCGCGCCCTTCGCCGCCCACCAGCGCCGGTTCAGCGCGGGCGCGGACACCACGCCGACCACCGGCTGGAAGCCGTCCTCACCGGCTTCCATCAGCGAGATCAGCGTCGCCCAGACCGGCACACCGCGTACGTAGTTCTTCGTGCCGTCGATCGGGTCGATCACCCAGCGGCGCGGACCGGTCCCCTCGATGCCGTACTCCTCGCCCAGAATCGCGTCGCGTGGGCGGGCCCGATGGAGGTGGCCGCGGATCAGCTCCTCGGCGGCCTTGTCGGCCTCGCTCACCGGCGTCATGTCCGGCTTGGTCTCGACCTTGAGGTCCAGAGCCTTGAACCGGTCCATCGTCGTCGCGTCGGCGGCATCCGCCAGCACGTGGGCGAGGCGCAGATCATCGTGGTAGTCGGGCATGCCGTCACAGTATCCACAGGCACCCGTCCGGGCTACACGGCCCCATGTGCTGGAGCGCTGCCGGGAAGCCGTGCGCAGCCCCTTGACAGTGCGGGGCGGCGCGTCAACTCTGAATCGCAGATCCCCCGGCGTGGGAGGCAACGATGCCTGCAGCGCGAGAAGCCCTGCTGGACGCGGCACTGTCGGCGCTCTCCACGCTGCCGTGGGCGGCGGTACGCATGGTCGACGTGGCAGCCGCCGCCGGGGTCTCCCGGCAGACCCTCTACAACGAGTTCGGCAGCAAGGACGGCCTGGCCCGCGCCCTGATCCGGCGCGCCGCCGACGGCTATCTGGCCGGGGCGGAACGGGCCCTCGGCGCGCCCGGGGCCGCGGGGGCGGGACCGGCGGAGCTCGCCCTGTGGACCGTGCGTGCCGCCCGGGCGAACGACCTGGTCAAGGCCTTGCTCACGGGGTTCTGGGGGGAGCGGTTACCCCGGCCCGTGGCCACGGGGCCGTCGACGTCGGTCGTGCCCGCGCAGCGCCGGGCCGATGCCGCACTGCCGACCCCCACGGAACTGCTCGCACTCGTCCGGGACCGGGCCGTGGCCGCACTCAAAAGCTCTCCTCAGGACGCCGCGGAACTGGCCCTGACCTGCGAGATCGCGCTCCGTCTTGCCCTCTCGTACGCGATGGTGCCGGCGGTTCCCGCACCGTCCCCGGTCGGGGCGGACGCGGTGACACTGGTGCGCGAGGCCCTGGCGCGGCACCCGGCACGCTGAAACGCGCGGTGCGGTGCACGGGGTGTACGGGAGGTCAGGCCGAGGAGCCCGACAGCTGCAGACCGATCACACCGACGATCACCAGCGAGATCGAAATGAGCTTGAGCGTGGAGACCACGTCGTCGAGGAAGACCATCCCGTAGATCGCGGTGCCGGCCGCGCCGATGCCCGTCCACACCGCGTACGCGGGTCCGACGTCGAGCTTCTTGAGGGCCAGCGTCAGCAGCCCGAAGCTTCCGAGCGCGAACACGCAGAACGCGATCGTCGGCCACAGCCGGGTGAAACCGTGGGAGAGCTTCAGACACACGGCGAAGCCGGTCTCCAGCAGTCCTGCGACCACGACCAGCAACCACGCCATCGTCAGGTGCCTCCCACGTAGGTGACTGCTTCGTCTCGCTTGACGCGATTATGCACTTACCAGTTGTGGGAGCTCGCAAACGTGCGCGAGTCGTGCGGGCCGGCGCCCCTCAGTCCCCCTCGCGGCGCTCCCGGGTCGAGAGCAGCCGCCGCAGGGAGTCGAGCCGTGCGGGATCCGCGTGCCCCTCCGAGACCCATGCATCCAGGGCGCATTCCGGCTCACGGTCGTCATGGGTGCAGCCGCGCGGGCAGTTCTCCGTACCCGGCTGCAGGTCGGGGAACGCGTTGATGACCCGGGACGGGTCGACGTGGTGCAGCCCGAACGAACGGACACCCGGGGTGTCGACAACCCAGCCGCGGTCGTCCGGCAGCGGCAGCGCGAGCGCCGACGTGGTGGTGTGACGGCCGCGGCCCGTGACGGCGTTGACCACACCAGTCGTACGCCGTCGGTCCTTCGGCACCAGGGCGTTGACCAGGGTCGTCTTCCCGACTCCGGAGTGCCCGACGAATGCGGTCACCCGGTCGTTGAGCAGCTCCCGCACCCGGTCGGCCGCGTCACCGTTCTCCAGTTCCTCGCGGCTGGTCACGATGTAGGGGACACCCAGCGGGGTGTACGCCTCCAGGAGCTTGTCCGGTGACGCCAGGTCGGACTTGGTCAGGACCAGGAGCGGGGTGAGCCCGCCGTCGTACGCCGCCACCAGACAGCGGTCGATCATGCGGGGGCGGGGTTCCGGATCGGCGAGCGCGGTGACGATGGCCAGCTGATCGGCGTTGGCGACGACCACCCGTTCGTACGGATCGTCGTCGTCCGCGGTACGGCGCAGGACCGAGCGGCGCTCGCCGATGCGGACGATGCGGGCCAGCGTGTCCTTGTCGCCTGAGAGGTCGCCGACGATGGAGACCATGTCCCCCACGACGGCTGCCTTGCGGCCCAGCTCACGGGCCTTCATCGCCATCACGGTGCGCCCGTCGACGAGGCAGGTGAGCCGTCCGCGGTCGACGGTGAGGACCATGCCGTCCTGGGCGTCCTCGTGCTTGGGGCGGGTGTGCGTGCGAGGACGGTTGCCCTTGCGGTTGGGGCGGACGCGGATGTCGTCCTCGTCCGGGTTCTTCCCGTAGCGGCGCATGTCCTCAGACCCCGCGCCTTTCCGGGGCTGCCCCGAGTGCTCCCGGCGAGACGCCGACCGTTCCGGAGGGTTCACCGAGCATGCCGGCCCACATCTCGGGGAAGTCCGGCAGTGTCTTCGCCGTCGTACCGACGTTCTCGATCTCCACCCCGGCGACGGCGAGGCCGATGATCGCGCCCGCCGTCGCCATCCGGTGGTCGTCGTACGTGTGGAAGGTGCCGCCGTGCAGCGGGCGCGGGCGGATCAGCAGTCCGTCGGCGGTCTCGGTGACGTCGCCGCCCAGGCCGTTGATCTCCTTCGTCAGAGCGGCCAGCCGGTCCGTCTCGTGCAGCCGCAGATGGGCGACGCCGCTCAGCGTGGAGGGGGAGTCGGCGAGGGCGGCGAGTGCGGCGATGCCCGGGGTGAGCTCGCCGACCTCGCTCAGGTCGACGTCGATGCCGTGGATGCGGCCCGATCCTGTGAAGGTGAGGCCGCGTTCCGTCAGTTCGCAGCTGCCTCCCATTGCGGTGAAGATCTCGCGCAGCGCGTCACCCGGCTGGGTGGTGCGCAGCGGCCAGTCGGGGACCGTGACCCGGCCGCCGGTGACCAGTGCGGCCGCGAGGAACGGCTGGGCGTTGGACAGGTCCGGCTCGACGGTCAGGTCGCGGCCGAGCAGTGCGGAGGGGGAGACCCGCCAGACGTTGGGCTCACCACCGCTCTCCGGCTCGTCGACCTGGGCGCCGACCGCGCGCAGCATGTCGACGGTCATCCGGATGTGCGGCATGGAGGGCAGGGCCGAACCTGTGTGGCGTACCTCCACCCCCTGGTTGAAGCGGGGTGCCGACAGCAGGAGGGCGGAGACGAACTGGGAGGACGAGGAGGCGTCGATGGCCACCGGACCGCCGTCGAGCGCGCCCGCGCCGTGGACGGTCAGCGGTAGTGCCCCGCGCCCGTCGTCATCGATCCGGGCACCCAGCACGCGCAGCGCGTCGATCACACCGTTCAAGGGGCGCTCGTAGGAGCGGGGATCGCCGTCGAAGTGGACCGGGCCGTCCGCCAGGCAGGCCACGGGCGGCAGGAACCGCATGACCGTTCCTGCGTTGCCGACGTCGACCGTGGCCGGGCCGTGCAGGCCGGCCGGAATGACCCGCCACGCCTCGCCCGAGCCGTCCGGGCCGACGCCCTCCTCGATTCCGACGCCCATCGCACGGAGCGCCTGTGCCATCAGCAGGGTGTCCCGGGAGCGCAGCGGGCGGCGCAGCCAGCCCGGCTCGGAGGAGAGGGAGGCGAGGACGAGGGCGCGGTTGGTGACCGACTTCGACCCGGGCACGGTGACGGTCGCGTCGACGGCTCCGCTCGCAAGCGGGGCGGGCCAGAGGGCGGGGTGCACGGAACTTTCGGTCATGGCCCTCACTTTAGTGGCACACCGCAAACCCAGATCCCGATCAAATGGGACGAAATAGTGATGTAACGCAAGGGTGGTACACACGGCGGGGCGCTCCGGGCCGTCACAGTCCGAGCAGCCAGCGCCCGCCGCCGATCAGTGAGCAGAGCGACACCGCGTGGAAGAGGAAGAGCCATATCGCGGCCGGCGCGTGCGTGAGCCGGGAGAGCTGGTCGGCGTCGGAGTCCGGTGCGCCGCCGTGCCGCCGCTTGGACTGCAGCTCGAAGGCCGGGCGCACTCCACCGAGCAGCAGGAACCAGACCACGGTGTACGCGAACGCCGACTGGACAGCGGCCGACGTCAGCCAGGACACCAGCAGGAAGGCCGCACCCGTGAGGATGACGGTCAGCGCCCCGTACAGATTGCGGATCATCACCAGCATGACCGCGAGCAGCGCGGTCGCCAGCCACAGGAGGAGCGTGATCCTGCCGTTGGTGAGCAGCCAGGCGCCGCCCAGGCCCAGCAGCGGAGGTGCGGTGTACCCGGCCGCCGCGGTGAGGATCATGCCGGCGCCGGTCGGCTTGCCGCGGCTGACGGTCAGCCCGCTGGTGTCGGAGTGCAGCCGGATTCCGGAGAGCTGCCGCCCGGTGAGCAGGGCGACGAGTCCGTGGCCGCCCTCGTGCGCGATGGTGATCGCGTTCCGGGAGAGCCGCCATATGAGGTTCGGCACGACGGCGATGAGCGCCACTGTGGCCGTCACGACCACGAGCCACTGCTCGGGCGCGGGCTGGGTGCCGAAGACGCGATCCCACAGATCGCCCAGTTCGGTGCTGTCCATGGTGCGGGCGGCTCCTTGAGGTACTTGAGGTTTTGGCGTCCACTCGACCTGACGGTCGTGGCAGTCTGGCACTTATGTGCGGACGGTATGCAGCGAGTCGGCGGCCCGAGGATCTGACCGGGCTCTTCGGGGTCGAGAAGTGGGACCCCACCGAAACCCTGGAGCCCGACTGGAACGTGGCGCCGACCAAAGAGGTCTACGCGGTTCTGGAGCGTCCTGTGAAGGACGCAGACGACCAGCGTCCGGTTCGCCAGCTGCGCACGCTGAAGTGGGGCCTCGTACCGTCCTGGTCGAAGTCTCCCGAAGGCGGCGCCCGCATGATCAACGCCCGCGCGGAGACCGTCCACGAGAAGCCCTCCTTCCGCCGGCCCTTCGTGTCGAGGCGCTGCATCCTTCCCGCGGACGGCTACTACGAGTGGGTCACCGGCGCCGACGAGCGGCAGCTGGAGGAGACCGGGAAGCGGAAACGCCCCCGCAAGCAGCCCTACTTCGTCACACCGGCGGACGGCGCGGTCTTCGCGATGGCGGGTCTGTACGAGTTCTGGCGGGACCGGACCCTGCCCGACGACCATCCGCAGTCCTGGTGGGTGACCTGCTCCGTGATCACCACGGAGGCGGAGACGTCCCCGCTGGCCGTGGCCCCCGCTGAGGGGCCCGCCGCGCTCGCCGACATCCACCCCCGGATGCCCCTGATGCTCACCCCCGACCGCTGGGACGACTGGCTCGACCCGGCGCGCACCGACATCACGGAACTGAAGGCCCTGCTGGAACCCCCGCCCGGAGGGCTCATGCGGGCCTACCCGGTGGCCACGGCCGTCAGCAACGTCCGCAACAACGGCGCGGAACTGCTGGAGGAGCTGGCCGCGCCGGAGGTGAGCACGCTCTTCTGACCCGTCAGGATGGGTCCCGTGACCCGTGCAGAGACAGCGCAGTGGACCGAGACGGCCGATACGGAAGCCGGAGTGGCCAGGATCACCTGGCGGCCCGCCGAGAACGCCCGGCTGGTGCTCGCCGTCAGCCACGGAGCGGGCGGCGGCATCGAGGCCCGGGATCTCCAGGCCCTCGCCGCCGTGCTCCCCGGGCACCGGGTGAGCGTCGCCCTGGTGGAGCAGCCCTGGCGGGTGGCGGGGAAGAAGCTCGCGCCCGCTCCCCGGACCCTGGACACGGGCTGGCGAGGGCTGTGGCCCGCGCTGACCGCCCCGGGGCTGCCCGTCGTCGCCGGGGGGCGCAGCGCGGGGGCCCGGGTGGCCTGCCGTACGGCGACGGAGCTCGGTGCCCACGCGGTGCTCGCGCTCAGCTTTCCGCTGCACCCGCCGGGCCGACCGGAGAAGTCCCGCAAGGACGAGCTGCTGGGGGCGGGCGTGCCCGTCCTGGTCGTGCAGGGCGGGCGCGACCCGTTCGGACGACCCGAGGAGTTTCCTCCGGGGGAGCACCGGATCGTCGAGGTGCCGCACGGGGACCATGGTTTCGCCGTACCCAAGAAGGCCCCTCTGACCCAGGATCAGGCCATGGATCTCCTCACCGGTGCGGCGGCCGAGTGGCTGGACGGACTCCCCTAGCCACGTGGTTCCGCTGCCTCCACGGCACCGGCGGGGCCCCGGGAATGCGGCGTGCGGGGCCGCTGTTGTTCGGGACGTCGGTACAAGAAAGTCCTACGTGGAGAGGGAGTCCGTCGCATGGGTTCGACCATCTGCCCGCGCCGCTCGAACACCGCTGATCTGGAGTGGACGGTCCTGCATGCGGCCAAGACCACTCCCGAGCGCGCCGTGAGCGGAGCGGATCGACAGCCCGCGTCGAAGCAAGGTCGACTATTCTCCGAGGCGAGCGGGTCCGGTTTCGGTTCCGCCACATCGTTGGAGGAGGTGGGTCCGGTCACTGGGACCGACACAGGGACCGACGACGGCCGTGCGGAGGAGACGACCGCCGAGCGCAATGCGCGCTTCGAGCGGGACGCCCTCGGATTTCTCGACCAGATGTACTCGGCCGCGCTGCGCATGACGCGCAACCCCGCCGATGCCGAGGACCTGGTCCAGGAGACGTACGCCAAGGCGTACGGCTCCTTCCACCAGTTCCGTGAGGGCACGAACCTCAAGGCGTGGATGTACCGCATCCTCACGAACACATTCATCAACTCGTACCGCAAGAAGCAGCGCGAACCCCAGCGGAGTGCCGCCGAGGAGATCGAGGACTGGCAGCTGGCACGTGCCGAGTCGCACATGTCGACCGGTCTGCGCTCGGCGGAGTCCCAGGCGCTGGACCACCTGCCGGACTCCGATGTGAAGTCCGCACTGCAGTCGATCCCCGAAGAGTTCCGCATCGCCGTGTATCTCGCCGACGTAGAGGGCTTTGCGTACAAGGAGATCGCGGACATCATGGGGACCCCCATCGGTACGGTGATGTCCCGCCTGCACCGGGGACGCCGCCAGCTGCGCGGCATGCTGGAGGACTACGCGCGTGAGCGCGGGCTCGTCCCGGCCGGTGCCGGTGAGTCGGACGACAGGAAAGGCTCGACCTCATGAGCTGCGGAGAGCCGCACGAGACGGATTGCTCAGAGGTTCTCGATCATCTCTATGAGTTCCTCGACCATGAGATGCCCGAGGGCGACTGCACCAAGTTCGAGGTGCACTTCGAGGAGTGCTCCCCGTGCCTCGAGAAGTACGGCCTGGAGCAGGCCGTGAAGAAGCTGGTGAAGCGCTGCTGCGGTCAGGACGACGTCCCGTCCGATCTGCGCTCGAAGGTGATGGGACGGATCGACCTGATCCGTTCGGGACAGGCCGTCCCGGAGCAGGATGTCGCGATGGGCGGGGCAGAACGGCCCGCCACCGCCGAGTGACAACTGCCCTCGGGCACCGCTGTCACGCACCCCTGTCGAGCGCCGGAACCCCGGCAGTGTCACCCGAATGTGCTAATCCCTCCCATCGGGACCCTTGGCCGCGCCCAACTCGCTAGCCTGGCGCCTTCATTGACCAGGCTGGGGGCGGGCGGTACGGGTGAGGAGCACACCGGGGGCGGCGCGCGCATACATTCTGGCCGCGCTGATCTGCTCCTTTCTCTGCGCCCTGCCGGCGCTGTCCTCCGGGACGGGCACCCCCTGGGGCACCCTCGCCCTTCTCACGGCGCTCTACCTGGTGTGTGAGCTTCCCGGGCGCTGCCCGTTCTTCGGCAGCTCCGTCCCGGTCACCGCCGGGTCGTTCTTCCCCCTGCTGCTCGCCGCGGCCTTCCTGCTGCCGCCCGCTGCCGCCGTCATGGTCGCGATACCCGGGTCGCTGGCCGGCCGGGTCGAACAGCCGCCGGCGACCGCCCGCCGCGTCTGGCGGGCCGCTCAGCTCTCCCTCGCCGTGTGGGCGGCCTCGTCGGCCCACACCGCGCTCGGGGGCCCGGCCACGCTCGGCGGTTCCGGCGGCGGTGCGGTTCCCGACCTCCCGTACGCCCTGTTTCCCGCCTGCGCCTCGGCGCTCGTCTTCAGCCTCGTCCTGGCCGCCCTGGACGGAGGCATCCTCGCCACGGCCGAGCGCGTGCCGTTGCGGCACGCCTGGCGCGGGCTGCCGGCGGGGTCACTGGGGCCGCATCTGGTGCACGCGCTGGCCGGGCTGATGATGGCCGTCCTCTGGCGCAGCTCGTACGGGCCGGTGTCCGCCCTCGTCGTCCTGCTGCCGATGTACATCTCCTGCTGGGTGTTCGCCCAGTACCACCGCCAGCACGCCGCCCACCGCGCCACCATCCGGGCGCTGGTCCAGGCCGTCGACATCAAGGACACGTACACCCGCGGGCACAGTGAGCGGGTGGGGCGGGCCTCCGAGCTGATCGCCGTCGAGCTCGGCATGGAGGAGCAGCGCATGGAGGCGCTCCGCTTCGCCGGGATCCTGCACGACGTCGGCAAGCTGGGCGTCCCCACGCGGGTGCTGCGCAAGGACGGACCGCTGACCCCCGAGGAACGCCGGGTCATCGAGCTGCATCCGGAGTACGGGCACGAGATCGTCCGGGGCATCGGCTTCCTCGACGAGGCGCGCGCCGCGATCCTCCACCACCACGAACGGCTCGACGGCAGCGGCTATCCGTACGGCCTCACCGGCGACAAGATCCCCGAGTTCGCCCGGGTGGTGGCCGTCGCCGACGCCTTCGACGCGATGACCTCGACCCGCTCCTACCGGCGTGGACGCCCCGTACCGGCGGCGGTGGAGGAGCTGGAGCGCTGCGCGGGCAGCCAGTTCGACCCGCGGATGGTGCGGGCGCTCGCGCGGGCCCTGGACCGGCACGGCTGGTCCTCGGCGGCCAACGCGGTCACCTCGGACGAGGAGACGTTCGGGGTGCCCCGCCAGCGGTCGGGGAAGCCGGCGTCCGCCGCCGGCACCGCGGACCGGCACGGACGGCCCCGGTGAGCCTGATCAGCCGCCCCTCGCTGCCCCCGGCCGTCCTCGCCGTCCGCGGCGCCGCCCTCGCCCTCGCCGTCGTCGCACTCGGCCACACCCTGTGGAACGGTGTCGTCGAACCCGGCCACGCGCTCGCCTTCGGTGTCCTCGTCACCGTGGGGGAGCTGGCCCGCTGGGGCGCCCTGCCGGGTGAGCGGGAGCCCGCGCCGCTCGGGTCGGCCGGAGCGCTCGCGTACGCGCTGCTCGGACGCAGCGCCGGGGAGCCCAGCGCGCACGGCGTCCTGCAGGTGATCACCGTCGTCGCCGCGGCGCAGCTGCTCGCCTCGGTGCCCCAGCTGGCGCGCGGCAGCGGACCGGGACCCGACCGGGTGGCCCGCCGCATCCTGGCCGTCGCCTTCGCCGCGGTGTGTTTCCAGCCGCTCTTCAACTCGGGGCGGACCGCGCTCTGGTTCGGCGAGGGACCGTACTTCGCGCTCTTCCTGCTCCTGCTGCTGGTCCTCACCGCCCTGTGCGACGCCGTCCTGGCCGCCCTGCTGCTGCACTCCCGCACCCGGTACCCGTTCGGACCCCTGCTGCGTGACGAGCTCCGCGCGCTCAGCGGCATCGGCTCGGCCGTCTGTGCGACCGGTGCCGTCATGGCGCTCGGGGTCGCCGTCGGCGGGCTCTGGGCGCTGCCCGTCCTGTGTGTCCCGCTGCTGCTCACCCAGGTGTCCTTCCGCCGGTACGCCGCCGTCCGCACGACCTACCGCCAGACCATCACCTCGCTGGCCAGGTCCACGGAGATCGCCGGATACACCCAGCACGGCCATGCCCGCAGGGTCGCCGAGCTCTCCACCGCCGTGGGGAGGGAGCTCGGCCTGGCCGGCCCCGAGCTGACCGTCCTGGAGTACGCGGCGCTGATGCACGACATCGGCCAGCTCTCGCTCGTCGATCCGGTGCCCGACGGTGCGACCGCGGGGCTGCCGCCGGCCGAGCAGCGGAGGATCGCGCTGCTCGGAGGCGCCGTGGTCCGGCAGACCGGGGTGGACACCGAGGTGGCGGTGGTCGTGGAGCAGCAGGCCGATCCGTACCGGGAACAGCCGATCACCGCCAGGATCGTCCGTGCGGTCAATGCGTACGACGACCTGTGCGGGGAAGGCGTCAGTGGCCCCCTGGGGGCCCTGGAGCAGCTCAGGCTCGGCACCGGCCGGGACTACCAGCCGCAGGTGGTCGAAGCGCTGGCCAGAGTCCTGGCGCGAGGCGGTCTGACCCCGGTCCGGTCTGGGTAACCCATGGGTAATGAGCGAGCGTCCACCCGGGCATGGTTGGATGCGAAGGAGAGCGGAAAACGAGGGTGTCCAGTCGGGACAGGCGGGAATCGTGAGGATCTTCGGGAAGGTACGGCATCGGCCATCCGCCTCTTGGCGGCAGGCCACCGACCGCGCGTTCACGCTGATCGGCGACGGCCGGTACGAGGACGCGGGGGCGCTGCTGACGCGCGCGGCGGATCTGGAGCCCTGGCTCTCGGAGTCCTGGTTCAATCTGGCGCTGCTGCACAAGTTCCGGCACGACTGGGAACAGGCGAGGGCCGCGGGCCTGCGCGCCGTCGCCCTGCTCGACAGGGAGTCCGGCGCCCCCGACTGGTGGAACGTCGGGATCGCGGCCACCGCGCTGCAGGACTGGCCCCTGGCCCGCCGGGCCTGGCAGGCGTACGGCCTGAAGGTGCCGGGCAGCGGCCAGTACAACGCGGCGGCCAACAGCGAGCCGACGGGCATGGAGCTGGGCAGTGCGGCGGTACGGCTGTCGCCCGAGGGCGAGGCCGAGGTCGTCTGGGGCCGCAGGCTCGACCCCGCGCGGATGGAAGTGCTGTCGATCCCGCTGCCGTCCTCCGGCCGGCGCTGGGGCGAGGTCGTCCTGCACGACGGGGTTCCGAACGGCGAGCGGATCACGGCGGCGGGCCCGTCCTACCCCGTCTTCGACGAGATCGAGCTGTGGGCGCCCTCTCCCGTACCCACCTGGGTGGTGCTCCTGGAAGCGGCTGAGGAGGCCGACCGGGACGCGCTGGAGCAGCTTGCGTCCGACGCCGGGTTCGCGGCGGAGGACTGGTCGTCCTCCGTGCGGCTCCTGTGCCGGGCCTGTTCGGAGAGCCCGATGGAGAGCGACGAGGGCGACGGGGAGCACTTGGACCCGCACGACCACAGCGAACCCGGCCACCCGGGCCCGCTGGGCCACCGCACCGCGGGCGACCTCTGGGTTCCGGAGCGTGAATGCGGCATAGCGGCGCCGGCAGGGCTCGTGCGCGGGCTGCTGGACAGCTGGGTCGCGGACAGTCCGGACAGCCGTGAGTGGCGCGATCTGGAAGAAGTCTGCTGACCGGTGCCCGTAGGCTGTACGGGCACCGATTCCGGTGCGGTTCTCACTGGTTTCAGGTTTGCAGGAAGGCGTACGGCGGACATGTCGCAGCAGGAGACGGACGAGCAGGTCGGCGTGGACGACGAGGGATTCCTCGTGGACACCGAGGACTGTGAGGCGCGCGAGGCGGCGTACCGCGAGCGCGGCACCTCCCGCCCGATCACGGTCGTGGGCAACCCGGTGCTCCACAAGGAGTGCAGAGACGTCACGGAGTTCGGTGACGAGCTCGCACAGCTGATCGACGACATGTTCGCCAGCCAGCGGACGGCCGAGGGTGTGGGCCTGGCCGCCAACCAGATCGGTGTGGACCTCAAGGTCTTCGTCTACGACTGCCCGGACGACGACGGTGTGCGGCACGTCGGCGCGATCTGCAACCCGGTGCTCGAGGAGCTGGCGCCGGAGGAGCGGATCCTCGACGACTCCAACGAGGGCTGCCTCTCGGTCCCGACGGCGTACGCCGCACTGGCGCGCCCGGACTACGCGGTGGTGCGCGGCCAGGACGCCAAGGGCAACGCGGTGAAGGTGCGGGGCAACGGGTACTTCGCGCGCTGCCTCCAGCACGAGACGGACCACCTGTACGGGTACCTGTACATCGACCGGCTCTCGAAGCGGGACCGCAAGGACGCGCTTCGACAGATGGACGAGGGCACGCCGCGCTACGAGGTCGTCGCGAACGGCTGAGCAACTGCCTGGTGAGGCCCTGCTGCCGGTGCGCCGGCGGCAGGGCCTTCCCGTTGCCCCGGGACGATGGTGTTCAACTGCCAACCAGCGTTTCCCCAGGGGTAGTTGACGCGCGTCGACTCGTCCGACAGGCTCACCCCTACACCTCACCGTGGTTGGGAGAACCCCATGCTCAGACGTACCGCACATCTGCTGCTCGGTTTTGTCATGACCATGGCCTTCGCTGTGGGCGGGGCCATCGTCACCGCAGGCCCCGCGCAGGCCGACGGCTGCTACACCTGGACCCGCACACTGTCGTCCGGAGCCTCCGGAGCCGACGTCACCCAGCTCCAGATCCGGGTGTCCGGCTATCCGGGATACAACTCCGTACTCGCCATCGACGGCTCGTACGGCCCCGCGACCACGGCCGCGGTCAAGCGCTTCCAGTCGGCCTACGGCCTCGCCGCGGACGGCATCGCCGGACCGGCCACGCAGTCCAAGCTCTACGCGCTCCAGGACGACGACTGCACCCCGATCCACTTCACCTACCCCGAGCTCAACAAGTGCAACAGCACCTGGGCCGGCGGGGCGGTGGCCGCCGGCACGGCCAAGGCCAACGCGCTGAGCTCCATGTGGAAGCTGGAGGCGCTGCGGCACGCACTCGGTGACCAGTCCATCCGTGTCACCAGCGGATTCCGGTCGACCTCCTGCAACTCCGCGGTGGGCGGGGCGACGAACAGTCGTCATCTGTACGGTGACGCGGTCGACCTCGGCTCCGGACCGCACTCGCTGTGCACCATCGCCCAGCAGGCCCGCAACCACGGGTTCAACGGGATCCTCGGCCCGGGCTACGCCGGGCACAGCGACCACATCCATGTGAACCAGGGGCCGAGCCACTTCTGGTCGGCCTCCCAGTGCGGCATCTGACCGCACACGCACCGCTGCCGTGCCCCGTCCGGGACCGAGTGATCTCCCGGGCGGGGCACCGCCGTTCGCGGCTCAGGCCGCGTCGGTCATGGCGGCGGGCCCCCGGAACGTGCGGCGGTAGGCGTTCGGCGTCGTCCCCAGCGAGCGGACGAACTGATGGCGCAGCGCCGCCGCGTTCCCGAAGCCGGTCCGCCCGGCGATCGTGTCCATGGTCTCGTCCGAGGTCTCCAGCAGGTGCTGCGCCAGCAGCACGCGCTGCCGCAGCAGCCAGCGGTACGGGGTGGTGCCCGTCTCCTGCTGGAAGCGGCGCGCGAAGGTGCGGGGCGACATGTGCGACTGGGCGGCCAGCTGCTCGACGGTCATCTCCTGGTCGAGATGGGCCTCCATCCAGGCGAGCGTGTCCCCGACCGTGTCGCACCGGGTGCGGGGCAGCGGGCGCTGGATGTACTGGGCCTGGCCGCCGTCCCGGTGCGGCGGCACCACCATGCGGCGGGCGATGGCATTGGCGACGGCCGGGCCGTGCGCCTGGCGGACCAGATGCAGACAGGCGTCGATACCGGCTGCCGTGCCCGCGGACGAGATGACCGGGCCCTCGTCCACATAGAGCACGTCCGGCTCCACGATCGCCTTCGGGAAGCGCCGGGCCAGTTCGGCCGCATGGCGCCAGTGGGTGGTGCAGCGGCGCCCGTCCAGCAGCCCGGCCGCGCCGAGGACGTACGCGCCGGAGCAGACGCTCAGCACCCGCGCTCCGCGCTCCACGGCCCGGCGCAGGGCGTCCAGGACCTCCTGGGGGTACTCCCGCTCCATGAAGTGGCTGCCCGCCGGTACGGCGATGAGGTCGGCCTCCTCCAGCCGGTCCAGCCCGTACGGCGTGCTGATGGTGAACCCGGCGTGCGTCCGCAGGACCGGCCCCTCGGCGGAGACGACCGCGAAGTCGTGGACCGGCAGCCCCTCGTCGGAGCGGTCGAGTCCGAACACCTCGCACAGCACGCCGAGTTCGAAGGGGTGGACCTCGTCGAGCAGCAGAGCGGCGACATTCTTCAGCATGACGACAGTGTGGCAGTAATTCGATGCTCTATGACAGTCCTGCCACTGACCGAATCCGCTCGCACGGACGACAGTGGAGCCATGAACACATTCCTGAGCTACCTGGCCACAGCCGCACTCTTCGCCTTCGTCCTGCTGCCCGCGCTCGCCGGGCTCGCACGGGAGCGCCGGATCGACCGCGAACTGCGGGACGCGGAACGGCAGCGGTCCGCGCAGCCCCCGGAAACGGCAGGCGCCGCGCGGCCGGTCACGGCCACGCGGCGCCCGTTCGCCGGAAGTTGGGCGAGGACCTGAGGTCTTCCGCCGGACCCTAGAAGTCGTCGTCGAAGCCGACCGAGCCCTCCACCGCCACCTGGTACGCGGAGGGCCGGCGCTCGAAGAAGTTCGTCAACTCCTGGACGCCCTGCAGTTCCATGAACGAGAAGGGGTTCTCGGATCCGTAGAGCGGCGGGAAGCCGAGCCGGGTGAGCCGCTGGTCGGCGACGCACTCCAGGTACTGGCGCATCGACTCCGTGTTCATGCCGGGCAGGCCCTCGCCGCACAGATCGCGGCCGAACTGCAGCTCCGCCTCGACGGCCTCCTTCAGCATGTCGGTGACCTGCTGCTGGAGGGCGTCGTCGAAGAGCTCCGGCTCCTCCTTGCGGACGGTGTCCACGACCTCGAACGCGAAGTTCATGTGCATGGTCTCGTCACGGAACACCCAGTTGGTGCCCGTGGCCAGGCCGTGCAGCAGGCCGCGCGAGCGGAACCAGTACACGTACGCGAAGGCGCCGTAGAAGAACAGCCCCTCGATGCACGCCGCGAAGCAGATCAGGTTCAGCAGGAAGCGGCGGCGGTCGGCCTGCGTCTCCAAGCGGTCGAGCTTCTCGACCTCGTTGATCCACTTGAAGCAGAACTGGGCCTTCTCGCGGATGGAGGGGATCTCCTCGACCGCGTCGAACGCTGCCGCACGGTCGTCCGGATCGGGCAGATAGGTGTCGAGCAGCGTCAGATAGAACTGGACGTGCACCGCCTCCTCGAACAGCTGGCGCGACAGGTACAGCCGCGCCTCCGGGGAGTTGATGTGCTTGTACAGCGTCAGCACCAGGTTGTTGGAGACGATCGAGTCACCGGTCGCGAAGAACGCGACGAGCCGGCCGATCATGTGCTGCTCGCCGGGGGAGAGCTTGGCCAGATCGGAGACGTCGGAGTGGAGGTCGACCTCCTCCACCGTCCAGGTGTTCTTGATCGCGTCCCGGTAGCGCTCGTAGAAGTCCGGGTAGCGCATGGGGCGCAGGGTCAGCTCGAAGCCCGGGTCGAGCAGGTTCTTGGTGGTGTCGGAACTCATTACTGGCAGGCCTCGCAGGACTCGGGGTTTTCGAGCGAGCAGGCGATGGCATCCGCGTCGGGCGCCGAAGCCTGCTGTACGGGAATGGGCGCGGCGGCAGCGGCCGTCCCGGACGCCGCACGGGCGATCCGGGTCGCCGGACGCGAGCGCAGGTAGTACGTCGTCTTCAGCCCCTGCTTCCAGGCGTACGCGTACATCGAGGAGAGCTTGCCGATCGTCGGCGTCTCCAGGAACAGGTTCAGCGACTGGCTCTGGTCGAGGAACGGCGTACGGGCCGCCGCCATGTCGATCAGACCGCGCTGCGGGATCTCCCACGCCGTGCGGTACAGCGCACGCACGTCCTCGGGGATCCAGGCGAAGCCCTGCACCGAGCCGCTCGCCTCGCGCAGCGCCTCCCGGGTCCGCGCGTCCCACACGCCGAGCTTCTTCAGCTCGTCCACCAGGTACGCGTTGACCTGGAGGAACTCACCGCTGAGCGTCTCGCGCTTGAAGAGGTTGGAGACCTGCGGCTCGATGCACTCGTACACACCGGCGATCGAGGCGATCGTGGCCGTCGGCGCGATGGCGAGCAGCAGCGAGTTGCGCATCCCGGTCTTGGCGACCCGGGCACGCAGCGCGTCCCAGCGCTCCGGCCAGTTCAGCTCGGTGTCGTAGTGGTCGGGGTGCAGCACACCGCGGGCGGCGCGCGTCTCGGACCAGGCGGGCAGCGGGCCCGAACGCTCCGCGAGGTCGCACGACGCCTCGTAGGCGGCCAGCATGATCCGCTCGGAGATCCTCGTGGAGAGCGCGCGGGCCTCGGGCGAGTCGAAGGGCAGCCGCAGCTGGAAGAAGACGTCCTGCAGGCCCATCGCACCCAGACCCACCGGGCGCCAGCGGGCGTTGGACCGGCCCGCCTGCTCGGTCGGGTAGAAGTTGATGTCGACCACGCGGTCGAGGAAGGTCACGGCGGTTCGGACCGTGGCGTCCAGCCGCTCCCAGTCCATCTCCCCGCCGACGACGAACGCGCCGAGGTTGACCGAACCCAGGTTGCAGACGGCCGTCTCGCCGTCGTCGGTGACCTCGAGGATCTCCGTGCACAGGTTCGACGAGTGCACGACCCTGCCCGGCTCGGCGGTCTGGTTCGCTGTCCGGTTGGAGGCGTCCTTGAACGTCATCCAGCCCTGACCGGTCTGGGCCAGCGTCCGCATCATCCGGCCGTACAGCTCACGGGCGGGCATCGTTCTGCGGGCCAGGCCCTTGGCCTCCGCCGCACGGTATGCGGCATCGAACTCGTCGCCCCACAGGTCGACAAGCTCGGGGGTGTCGGCAGGGGAGAACAGCGACCACTCGGTGTCCGCGTCGACGCGCCGCATGAACTCGTCGGGGATCCAGTGCGCCAGATTCAGGTTGTGCGTGCGGCGCTGGTCCTCGCCCGTGTTGTCGCGCAGCTCCAGGAACTCCTCGATGTCCGCGTGCCAGGTCTCCAGGTACACGGCGGCAGCACCCTTGCGGCGGCCCCCCTGGTTGACCGCGGCGACCGAGGCGTCGAGCGTCTTCAGGAACGGCACGATGCCGTTGGAGTGCCCGTTGGTGCCACGGATCAGCGAACCCCGGGCGCGGATACGGGAGTACGAGAGGCCGATGCCCCCTGCGTGCTTCGACAGCCGCGCCACCTGGTGGTAGCGGTCGTAGATCGAGTCGAGCTCGTCCAGCGGGGAGTCCAGCAGGTAGCAGGAGGACATCTGCGGGTGCCGGGTGCCGGAGTTGAACAGGGTGGGCGAGGAGGGGAGGTAGTCGAGCCGGCTCATCAGCCCGTACAGCGAGGTGACTTCGTCCAGGGCGCGCTCGGAGGTGTCCTCGGCGAGGCCGGCGGCCACCCGGAGCATGAAGTGCTGCGGGGTCTCGATGACCTGGCGGGTGAGCGGATGGCGCAGCAGGTAGCGGCTGAACAGCGTCCGCAGCCCGAAGTAGCCGAAGCGGTCGTCGGCGCCGTCGTCGAGAGCCTGCCCGACCAGCGCGTCGAGGGCGTCCGCGTGCAGCGTGACGAACTCGGCCGTACGGTCCGC
Organism: Streptomyces sp. NPDC056452; assembly: GCF_042796085.1. Classification (NCBI taxonomy): domain Bacteria; kingdom Bacillati; phylum Actinomycetota; class Actinomycetes; order Kitasatosporales; family Streptomycetaceae; genus Streptomyces; species Streptomyces sp. NPDC056452. The sequence goes on along the minus strand of NZ_JBHTRI010000035.1, from coordinate 9,283 downwards.
GATCAGACCCTCGCGGTGGCCGACGGCGACCGAGGCGGAGAAGGAGACGGCGCCCTGGCCGGCGGCCTCGTCCGCGATGGTGCGGGTGAGGAGCCGTGCGGCGAGCCGGGAGTAGGCGGGGTCCTCGGAGATCAGGCCCGCGGCGGCCTCGGTGGCCAGCGAGCGCAGCTCGGCCTCGTCCGAACGGGCGTTGCGGCCGCGCAGTGCGGCGGCGGCGACCCGTCCGGGGTCGGTGTCGGGCAGATCGACGGTGAGGTCGGTCAGGGTCCGCAGCAGTGCGGTCCCGGGCCCGTCGGGAGTGGCGTGCGTGGACTCGGCTGAATCGACCGCTGAAACCGGATCGGCTGGCGCGATGGTCACTGGGACTATCCCTCGCTCGGCTCGGGGCCGGCGGGAGCGGGGGCAGCCGGGCAGGACGACCCGGGTCGGGGCAGCACCGCGCGGCGTCCACCGGCCTTCCGCGAGGCCCGGACGTCTGGCGTCCGGTTCGGTCGAGCCGGACGCGCTGTCGGCAGGTCTTCGGACTCCCGGGTGCGCAGAAGCACACCGATCACACCGTTGCGGGACAGTTCCGGATTCGCACCGGATTCCCCTGCGGAGACAGCGAGCACGAGCATACATGTGGGGGCCGCCGGACATGGCAGCCCCCACATGTTGTGTCGTGCTCGATCAGAGCTCCAGGCGGAATGTCAGGAGGGAGATGTTCTCGACGGGCTTCCAGTCGCGTTCCGGAGTCCGTACGAAGCCCAGGCGCCGGTAGATCCGATGGGCGCCGAGCATGGCCTGCTGCGTCGACAGGACGAGACCGGAGACGCCCTCCGTGGCCCGTGCCCGGTCGATACAGGCCCGTACGAGCGCCTCGCCCGCCCCGCGCCCACGGGCTTCGCGGGAGACGGCCAGCATCCGGAATTCGGCCTCGTCCGCCCGGGCGATGTCCGCCCACGGGCTGCCGGGTGCCGCGTAGGTCACGCCGCCGAGCAGCGTGCCGTCACCGCCCACCGCGACGAGTACCTCCGCCTCGGCGGCCCGGCGCCCGACCGCGCGCAGTTCGGCCAGATAGGGGTCGTCGGCGCCGAAGTCCAGCAGCTCGTCCGCGAGATACGCCTCGGCGGTGATGCCGGCCAGTGCCTCGTGCTCCTGGAGGCCGACGGGCCTGATCGAGATGTCCATGGGCTGGAGTCTGCCGCAGGCGGAAGCGAGGGTCGAACTCCTTTGCGGCGGCCCGGAACGGAGCGGGCCGCCGCGCCCCCGTGGGGGACGTGGCGGCCCGCTGCGCAACCGGCTCTCGTCGGGACGGGGTCAGTGACCGCCGCCCGGGGCGCCCACGGTGGCCGGCGGGAGCTCCACCTTGACACCCGGGTCGCCCGCGTCCGCCGTGTAGTCGGACGGGGAGGTCTCGTCGATCCCGGCCGGTGCCTTCAGCGCGTTCAGGACGAAGGTCAGGACGACCACCACGACGACGTTCAGCACGAACGCGGTCAGACCGATGTAGCCGATCTCGCCGATGCCGGGGATCTCCTTCGAGGAGCCGCCGAAGTGCTTCTGGGTCGGGCTGGCGACGCCGTACGCGGCGACCGTGCCGTAGATCATGCCGACCGCCCAGCCCGCGATCAGGGCCCAGCGGTGGAACCACCGGGTGAACAGGCCGCCCACCAGGGCCGGCATCGTCTGGAGGATCCAGATCCCGCCGAGCAGCTGGAAGTTGATCGCGACCGTCTTGTCCATGGTGAGGACGAAGGCGAGCGCGCCGACCTTGACCAGGAGCGAGACCAGCTTGGAGACCTTGGTCTCCTCGGCCGGGGTCGCGTCGGGCTTGATGAAGTCCTTGTAGATGTTGCGGGTGAAGAGGTTCGCCGCGGCGATCGACATGATCGCGGCGGGCACCAGCGCACCGATCCCTATCGCGGCGAAGGCCACACCGGCGAACCAGTCGGGGAACATGTTCTCGAACAGCTGCGGAATGGCCAGCTGGCCGTTGTCCACCTTCACCCCGGCGGCGATCGCCATGAAGCCGAGCAGGGCCAGAAGACCGAGCATCAGCGAATACAGCGGCAGGATCGTGGTGTTGCGCCGGATCACGTCACGGCTGCGGCTGGAGAGCGTCGCCGTGATGGAGTGCGGGTACATGAAGAGCGCCAGCGCCGAACCCAGTGCCAGCGTGGCGTAGCCCCACTGGCCCATCTCTCCCGGGACAAGACCGGCGACGGGCTTCCCCGCGGCTTCGTTCTTGGTCGCGAACGCCTCGCCCGCCTTGGCGAAGATGTCGTCGAATCCGCCGAGCTTGATGGGGATGTAGATGATGGCCACCGCGATGACCAGATAGATCAGGCCGTCCTTGACGAAGGCGATCAGCGCGGGCGCGCGCAGCCCCGAGGAGTAGGTGTACGCGGCCAGTACGGCGAACGCGATCAGCAGCGGCAGGTCCTTGATGAACCAGTGCGTGGTCTCGCCGCCGCCGACGCCCATGACGTCCAGCACGGCCTGGATGCCGACGAGCTGGAGGGCGATGTACGGCATCGTGGCGAGGATGCCGGTGACCGCGACCGCCAGCGACAGCCCCTTCGAGCCGAAGCGTCCGCGGACGAAGTCCGAGGTGGTCACGTAGCCGTGCTTGTGCGAGACCGACCAGAGCCGCGGCAGGAAGGTGAAGATCAGCGGGTAGACGAGGATCGTGTACGGGACGGCGAAGAAGCCCGCAGCGCCCGCCGCGTAGATCGCCGCGGGGACCGCGACGAAGGTGTACGCCGTGTAGAGGTCACCGCCGAGCAGGAACCAGGTGACCCAGGTGCCGAACGACCGTCCGCCCAGGCCCCATTCGTCGAGACTCGCCTCGTTCTCGGCCTTGCGCCAGCGCGAGGCCATGAATCCGATGACCGTGACGGCCAGGAAGAAGAAAATGAATACGGCGAGTGCGACGCCGTTCACGCCGTCCTTCATGCTGACGCACCTCCCTTGCGGGAGCGCTGGTCACGCTGCCACAGCTTGTACGCGACCATCGTGAGAGCGGTCGAGATGAGCACCCAGAGCATCTGGTACCAGTAGAAGAACGGGATGCCGATAAAGGTCGGATCGACCTTCGCGTACGAACCCACCCAGAGCATCGCCACGAACGGCGCGATAAGACAGAGGGCGATAATCACCCTTGTGGGTGTCACTGTTGGTCGTTTCACGACCGTATCTTCCGGCATGTGGCGACTCCGTCCCCTCGCTGATCACCGATTGCAATGCGCACGAAATCTAGGCGAGGGTTCCGGCAACCGTCACCCCCCGTCCGCATTGCGGTCCTGCAACGGTCCTGCGTCGCCCGAAATGACTGATCCCCCTGCGCCGGCAGGGGGATCAGTCATATCGGTATTCCGGGGGCTTTTCTCAGTCGGTGGGCCGCTTCAGACGTGCCACGAACTTGTACCGGTCGCCGCGGTACACCGAGCGGACCCACTCCACCGGCTCGCCGTGTCCGTCGATCGAATGCCGGGACAGCATGAGCATCGGCAGGCCGACGTCCGTACCGAGCAGTCCCGCCTCGCGCGGGGTGGCGAGAGAGGTCTCGATGGTCTCCTCGGCCTCGGCGAGCCGGACGTCGTACACCTCCGCCAGCGCGGTGTAGAGAGAGGTGTACTTCACCAGTGAACGGCGCAGCGCGGGAAAGCGTTTGGCCGAAAGGTGGGTGGTCTCGATGGCCATGGGCTCACCGCTCGCGAGCCGGAGCCGCTCGATGCGCAGCACCCGTCCGCCCGCCGTGATGTCGAGCAGCCCGGCGAGCGTGTCGTCCGCTGTGACGTAACCGATGTCCAGCAGTTGGGACGTCGGCTCCAGACCCTGGGCGCGCATGTCCTCGGTGTACGAGGTGAGCTGCAGCGCCTGGGACACCTTCGGCTTCGCGACGAACGTGCCCTTGCCCTGGATGCGCTCCAGCCGGCCCTCGACGACCAGTTCCTGCAGGGCCTGGCGCACGGTGGTGCGCGAGGTGTCGAACTCGGCCGCCAGGGTCCGTTCGGGCGGCACAGGCGTGCCGGGCGGCAAGGTGTCGGTCATGTCGAGGAGATGGCGCTTGAGCCGGTAGTACTTCGGGACGCGCGCCGTTCGCGCACCCGCGCCGGTCTCGCTCGTACTGCTGGCCCCGTCGGCACCCATGGCCCGCCTTCCCGACTGCTGCGTTGCTGCCGTCACCGGCTCCTCCGTCTGTCGCGGCTCACATGGTGGCACGGTCCGGTCACGGGTCGTCGCCCTCCCTTAGATGTCGGTCCTATAACGGACGCGAGTGCACTTCTTATACACCCTTGACACCCCTAAAGGTCTAGGCCAAGCTCCCGGTACTGGTCTAAACCATTAAAGACCAGGTCCCAGACCCACAGGCAGTACTGGTCGTACATTTCCGCGGTGGGCGGGGGGTTGCTGGTATCCCTGAGGAGGGTGTGGCATGAAGCGCAAGCTCATAGCGGCAGTAGGCGTCGCAGCGATGATGACCGGTATCGCGGCGTGTGGTGGGGACAGTGGCGACAACGCTTCGAAGGACCCGAAGGACCGTACCGAGAGCCTGACGGTCTGGCTCATGGTCGACGCGCAGAGCACCTGGCCGGAGCTGGTCAAGGATGTCAACGCGCAGTTCAAGGCGAAGTATCCCAAGGTCAAGGTCAACGTCCAGTACCAGCAGTGGGCAGACAAGGCCAAGAAGCTCGACACCGCTCTCGGTGGCGACAAGTTCCCGGATGTCGTCGAGCTCGGCAACACCGAGACGATGCAGTACATCCTGAACGGCGCACTGGCCGAGATCGACCCCAAGAAGTACGACAACTCGGACACCTGGATCAAGGGTCTGAAGGACACCTGCACCTTTGAGGGCAAGCAGTTCTGCGTTCCTTACTACGCCGGTGCCCGCGTCGCCATTTACAACAAGGACATGCTCAAGAAGGGCACCGGCAGCGACGTGCTGCCGCAGACCGAGGACGAGCTGTTCGCGGCCCTGGACAAGGTCCAGGCCGAGTACGGCAAGAAGGACAAGCGCTTCTCGTCCCTCTACCTGCCGGGCCGTTACTGGTACGCGGCCGCCTCCTACGTCGCGGCGTACGGCGGCTCGATCGCCGAGTACGACGAGGGTGCGAAGGAGTGGAAGGGCAACCTTTCCTCCGCCGAGTCCCAGAAGGGCATCGAGCACTTCATCAACCTGGTCAAGAAGTACAACAAGGCCGACCAGACGAAGGACGAGCAGGACCACGCCAACGTCATGGCCAACGAGAAGGCGGCCGTGCTGTACGGCAACGGCTGGGAGGCCGGGTCCGTCGTCGACGGTGCGAACAACGGCAACCCGAAGCTCAAGGACAAGATCGGGACGGCCGGCATGCCCGGTCCGAACGGCAAGGCGCTCCCGTCCTTCATCGGTGGTTCCGACCTCGCGGTGACCTCGAAGTCGAAGGTCACCGACCTGGGCCAGGAGTGGATCTCCCTCTTCACCAGTGAGAAGTCGCAGGAGGTGCTCACCTCCAAGAACATCCTCCCGAACAACGAGAAGCAGCTCGAGCCGCTGAAGGCCAAGCCGGAGACCGCCGCCGTCGCCAACGCGGTGCCGGACGCCTGGTTCACGCCGATCGCGCCGGGCTGGACCTCGATCGAGAAGGAGGAGGTCCTGGAGAACATGCTCCTGGAGATCCTCAAGGGAGCCTCGGTCGCCGACGCCGCCAAGAAGGCCGACGGCAAGATCAACGAGCTGATCAACAAGTAGTCCCTGAGCCTTCGGCTCTCCAGGCGGGGGCCCGCGACACCGGGTCCCCGCCCCTTTCTTTCTTAGGTAGAGAACGCCGTGATTTCCGGGTGCGCACCCCCGGAATCCCGATGGAAGGTCAGCCACGTGACTGCTGCCGACACCCAGGCCGCCGGTCCACCGGTATCCGTACCGAGTGCCCCGGAGGAGATCGGGACCTCACCCTCCAAGCAGGATGCTGCCGGGCCGCGCCCGAAGAAGCGGCGGAAGAAGGGCGAGCTCCTCCCCTACTTCCTGATCCTGCCGGCGATCCTGGCGATCGCCGCCGTCTACGTCTACCCGCTGATCAAGACCGTGATCATGTCCTTCCAGGACCTGGGGCGCGCGGCTCTGTGGGGCAACGGCGAGACGCCGTGGGTCGGCTTCGAGCAGTTCACCAACATCCTCGGGGACCCCGAGTTCTGGTCGGTCACCGGCCGGACCGTCGTCTTCATGACCATCTGTGTCGTCCTGACCATGGGCATCGGCCTGCTGATCGCCCTGATGATGCTGCGCCTGTCCACCTGGGTGCGGCTCGTCCTGACGGTGGCGCTGATCGCCGCCTGGTCCATGCCGCTTATGGTCGCCGCGTCCGTCTTCCGCTGGCTCGCCGACTCGGACTACGGCCTCATCAACACGCTGCTCGCCGACCTCACCGGCGACGAGGGATGGCTCGGCCACAACTGGTTCCTCGACCCCTGGCAGGGCTTCGGCATCATCACGCTGCTGGTCGTCTGGGGCGCCATCCCGTTCGTCGTCATCACGATGTACGCGGCCCTCACCCAGGTCCCCAAGGAGCTGGAGGAGGCGGCAGCCCTCGACGGTGCCTCCGCGTTCGGTGTCTACCGCTTCGTGACCTGGCCGGTCATCAGGCCGGTCTTCACGATGGTCGCCACCCTGTCGGTCATCTGGGACTTCAACGTCTTCGGCCAGATCTGGCTGCTGCGCGGCAACAAGCCGGAGCCGGACTACGAGACCCTCGGCCTCTACTCCTTCTCCAAGGCGTTCGAGTCCACCTCCTTCAGCCAGGGCAGTGCGATCGCTCTGATCACCGTCCTGATGCTCTCCGGTGTCGCCGTGTACTACCTGCGCCAGCTGATCAAGACGGGAGAGGTCGAATGAGCACCTCCGCACCCTCGAACGCTCCTGCCCAGGTCCTGCGGCCCGACCGCAAGAAGAACCGCCTCGGCTACAACATCCTGGCGCTGGTCACAGCCGGCCTCATGGCCTTCCCGGTCTACTGGCTGATCGTCAGCTCCCTGCGCCCCAACCACGAGATCCGGTCGTACGACCAGACCCTGTGGCCCTCCTCCCTCACCTTCGACAACTTCGCGCGCGCGGTGAAGCAGGACAACTTCGCCACCGCGATCCAGTCGAGCCTGATCGTCTCGGTCACCGCCGTGCTCGGCGGCATGATCATCGCGACGCTCGCCGCGCTCGCCATCGGACGCTTCCGCTTCTTCGGGCGGAAAGCGCTGATGATGATCATGATCCTGGTCCAGATGCTGCCGCCGACCGCGATGCTGATCCCGATCTACCTCCAGCTCAACGCGCTGGGCGGCATCGACGAGTACTGGGGACTCATCGTCGTCTACCTGGTGTCCACGCTGCCCTTCGCGACCATCATGATCCGCGGCTTCGTCATCAACATCCCGGTGGAGCTCGAGGAGTCGGCGATGGTGGACGGCTGTACCCGCATGGGGGCCTTCCGCCGGGTCATCTTCCCGCTGCTGGCTCCTGGGCTCGCGGCCGCGTCCATCTTCGCGCTGGTCAACGCGTGGAACGAGTACCTCTTCGCGTACATCCTGATCAACGACAACTCCAAGTACACGCTCAACGTGTGGCTGATGACCTTCACCACCGAACGGGGCACGGACTACGGCGCGCTGATGGCGGCCTCCACGCTCATCTCCATCCCGGTCGTCATCTTCTTCATGATCATTCAGGGGAAGATGGCCACGGGGCTCACGTCCGGCGCAGTGAAGGGATAACGCGCGCGATGACCACCCTCGTATCCACCACGGACACCGTCACGCGCGATGCCCTCGCCGTGCTGCAGCCCGGGTTCACCGGCACCACCGCCCCCGACTGGCTGCGGCGCAGGGTCGGCGAAGGCCTGGCCTCCGTCGGCCTGTTCGGACGGAACATCGAATCGCCCGAACAGCTTGCCGCGCTCACCGCGCAGCTGCGGGCCGAGCGGGACGACGTACTCGTCGCGATCGACGAGGAGGGCGGCGACGTCACCCGACTCGAGGTCCGCAACGGCTCGTCCTTCCCCGGCAACAACGCCCTCGGCTTCGTCGACGACGTGGACCTGACCCGGGCCGTCGCCCGGGAGCTGGGCCGCCGGCTGGCCGAGTGCGGCGTCAACCTCAACTGGGCGCCGTCCGCGGACGTCAACTCCAATCCCGGCAATCCGGTCATCGGCGTCCGGTCCTTCGGTGCCGACACCGCCCTGGTCGCCCGGCACACCGCGGCGTACGTCGAGGGCCTCCAGGCCGCCGGCGTGGCCGCCTGCACCAAGCACTTCCCCGGACACGGCGACACGGCGGTCGACTCGCACCACGCGATGCCCCGCATCGACGTGGATCTGGACACGCTGCACGCCCGTGAGCTGGTGCCTTTCAGAGCGGCCATCGCAGCGGGTTCCAAATCAGTGATGAGTGCACATATCCTGCTTCCCGCGCTCGACCCGAACCGTCCGGCGACACTGAGCCCCCAGATCCTCACGGGTCTGCTGCGCCAGGAGCTGGGCTACGAGGGGCTGATCGTCACCGACGGCATGGAGATGGACGCCATCGCCGGTACGTACGGCATCGAGCGCGGCTCCGTCCTCGCCATAGCCGCCGGCGCCGACGCCATCTGTGTCGGAGGCGGGCTGGCCGACGAGGAGACCGTGCTGCGGCTGCGCGACGCTCTGGTGGCGGCGGTGCGGAGCGGTGAACTTCCCGAGGAGCGGCTGGCCGACGCCGCCGCACGGGTACGGGCTCTCGCGTCCTGGACGCAGCGGGCCAGGGGGGCTGCCTCGGAGCCGGGCGCGGACATGCAGGAGGGGACCGCGCCCGGCACCGGAGCCGACAGCGGCATCGGGCTCGTCGCGGCCCGCCGCGCCGTGAAGGTCACCGGCAGCGCCGGACCGCTCACCGGACCCGCGTACGTTGCCGCGTTCACCCCGGTCGCCAACATCGCGGTCGGCGACGAGACCCCGTGGGGCGTCGCCGAGGAGCTGGCCCGGTTGGTGCCCGGGACCGGGACGGACACGTACGGCGACGGGACGCAGGCGGTCACGGACCAGGTGCTCAAGGCGGCGGGGGAGCGGCGCATCGTGGCGGTCGTCCGTGATGCGCACCGCCATGCCTGGATGGGCGAGGCGCTCGATGCCCTGGTGGCGGCCCGTCCCGACACCATCGTGGTCGAGATGGGCCTGCCGAAGGCGCCGCCGAGGGGGGCACTGCACATCGCCACCCACGGTGCGGCGCGGGTGTGCGGGGTCGCGGCGGCCGAGGCGGTCACGGGCGTACGGAACGTGTGAGGGCGGTCCCGGCC
>NZ_JBHTRI010000034.1:0-93842 GCF_042796085.1 Streptomyces sp. NPDC056452 | reverse complement strand
GTTCCGCTGCGTGTCGCGGTGATGGGCTGTGTGGTGAACGGTCCGGGTGAGGCGCGTGAGGCGGACCTGGGTGTGGCGTCCGGCAACGGCAAGGGTCAGATCTTCGTGAAGGGCGAGGTCATCAAGACCGTCCCGGAGCCGAAGATCGTGGAGACCCTCATCGAGGAAGCCATGAAGATCGCCGACGGTATGGAGGAGGCGGGAGTCCCCTCCGGGGCTCCGGCCGTGACCGTGAGCTGAAACAGGACCAGAGAGGGGGCCCGAGCGTGACGATGCTGGAATCCATCAAGGGGCCGCAGGATCTCAAGGACTTGAGCGGACCGGAACTCGAGGAACTCGCGGGAGACATCAGGGCGTTCCTGATCCGGTCCGTCACGAGGACGGGCGGCCATCTGGGGCCCAACCTGGGGGTGGTCGAGCTCACCATCGCCCTGCACCGGGCCTTCGACTCACCTGTCGACCGCATCCTGTGGGACACCGGGCACCAGAGTTATGTGCACAAGCTCCTGACAGGGCGTCAGGACTTCTCCAAGCTGCGGAGCAAGGGCGGCCTGTCCGGCTACCCCTCCCGGGAGGAGTCCGAGCACGACGTCATCGAGAACTCCCACGCCTCCACCGTGCTGGGCTGGGCCGACGGACTGGCCAAGGCCCACGAGGTACGCGGCAGCCACGGCCACGTCGTCGCCGTCATCGGCGACGGTGCGCTCACCGGAGGCATGGCCTGGGAGGCGCTCAACAACATCGCTGCGGCCAAAGAACGTCCGCTGATCATCGTGGTGAACGACAACGAGCGCTCGTACGCCCCGACCATCGGCGGCCTCGCCAACCACCTCGCCATCCTCCGTACGACCGACGGGTACGAGCGTTTCCTGAGCTGGGGCAAGGGAGTGCTCCAGCAGACACCGGTCATCGGGCAGCCGCTGTACGGGTCGCTGCACGGTGCGAAGAAGGGGTTCAAGGACACCTTCGCCCCGCAGGGCATGTTCGAGGACCTGGGGCTCAAGTACGTGGGCCCCGTCGACGGACACGACACCGCGGCGGTCGAGTCCGCACTGAACCGGGCGAAGCGCTTCCACGGTCCGGTGCTGGTGCACTGCATCACCGAGAAGGGCCGCGGCTACCCGCCGGCGCTGGCCGACGACGCCGACCGCTTCCATACGGTCGGCGCGATGGACCCGCTGACCTGCGAGCCGCTCGTGGTGCCCGCGGCGCCTTCCTGGACCTCGGTGTTCGGTGACGAGATCGCACGGATCGGGGCCGAACGCCCCGACGTCGTCGCGATCACCGCGGCGATGCTGCACCCCGTCGGTCTGACCCGCTTCGCCGAGGAGTTCCCCGACCGGGTCTGGGACGTCGGGATCGCCGAGCAGCACGCGGCCGTTTCCGCCGCGGGACTGGCCACCGGCGGTCTGCACCCGGTCGTGGCCGTCTACGCCACCTTCCTCAACAGGGCCTTCGACCAGCTGCTCATGGATGTCGCCCTGCACAGGTGCGGGGTCACCTTCGTGCTCGACCGGGCGGGTGTGACCGGCGTCGACGGGCCCTCGCACAACGGCATGTGGGACATGTCCCTGCTGCAGGTCGTTCCCGGCCTGCGGATCGCGGCACCGCGCGATGCCGACCGGCTTCGCGAGGAACTGCGCGAGGCCCTCGACGTGGACGACGCGCCGACCGTGATCCGCTTCCCGAAGGAGTCGGTGGGGGAGCCGGTCGCGGCCATCGGCCGGATCGGTGGCATGGATGTCCTGCACCGGGCGGGGAAGCCCGACGTACTGCTGGTCGCGGTCGGTGTGCTCGCCCAGGTCTGTCTGCACGCGGCCGACCTGCTCGCGGGTGCCGGAATCCGCTGCACGGTCGTCGATCCGCGCTGGGTCAAACCGGTCGACGACCAGCTGCCCGCGCTGGCCGCGCAGCACCGGCTGGTGGCCGTCGTCGAGGACAACAGCCGTGCGGGCGGCGTCGGTTCGGCCGTCGGGCAGGCACTGCGGGATGCGGGATGCGACGTACCGCTGCGGACGTTCGGCATTCCCGAGCAGTTCCTGGCGCATGCCAAGCGCGGTGAGGTGCTGGCCGATATCGGGCTCACTCCCGTGGAGATCGCCGGACGGATCGGTGCGGCGCTCGCCGGCCGGAAGCCAGGGTCGGAACACGTGGTGCCGAGAGAGGACAGGCCATGAAGGACGACGGGCCCAAGGGCTTCGATCTGGCGCAGCTCCTCGCGGAACGCGGCGCCGAGCGCTACGAGCTGCATGCCAGGCACCTGAACCACCAGCTGCCGCGCATGCTCCGCACCATCGGGTTCGACAAGGTCTACGAGCGGGCCGAGGGCGCGTACTTCTGGGACGCGGAAGGCAACGACTACCTCGACATGCTGGCCGGCTTCGGCGTGATGGGGCTCGGCCGGCACCACCCGGTCGTACGCAAGGCCCTGCACGACGTCCTCGACGCCTCGCTCGCCGACCTCACCCGCTTCGACTGCCAGCCGCTGCCCGGACTCCTGGCCGAGCGGCTGCTGGCGCACAGCCCCCATCTGGACCGGGTGTTCTTCGGCAACAGCGGCACCGAGGCCGTCGAGACCGCGCTGAAATTCGCCCGGTACGCCACCGGCAAGCCCCGGATCCTCTACTGCGCCCATGCCTTCCACGGCCTGACGACCGGCTCGCTCTCGGTCAACGGCGAAGCGGGGTTCCGGGACGGCTTCGCACCCCTGCTTCCCGATACGGCGATCGCCCTCGGTGATCTGGATGCCCTGCGGCGCGAGCTCAAGCGCGGAGACGTGGCCGGCCTGGTGGTCGAACCGATCCAGGGCAAGGGGGTGCACGCCTCGCCGCCCGGGTTCCTGCGATCCGCGCAGGAGCTGCTGCACCGGCACAAGGCGGTGCTCATCGTCGACGAGGTGCAGACCGGTCTGGGCAGGACCGGCGACTTCTACGCGTACCAGCACGAGGAGGGCGTCGAACCTGATCTCGTCTGCGTGGCCAAGGCGCTCTCCGGCGGCTACGTGCCGGTCGGCGCGACGCTCGGCAAGGACTGGATCTTCAAACGCGTCTACTCCTCCATGGACCGGGTGCTCGTGCACTCGGCGAGCTTCGGCTCCAACGCCCAGGCCATGGCGGCGGGGCTCGCGGTCCTCGCGGTGATGGAGGACGAGGAGACGGTCGCGAACGCCCGCCGCACGGGTGACCTGCTGCGCGAGCGGCTCGCCGCGCTCGTCGGCCGCTACGAGCTGCTGCACGAGGTGCGCGGGCGGGGGCTGATGATCGGGATCGAGTTCGGCCGGCCGTCCTCGCTGAAACTCCGCAGCCGCTGGACCATGCTCCAGGCGGCCAGGAAGGGGCTCTTCGCCCAGATGGTGGTCGTGCCGCTGCTGCAGAAGCACCGGATCCTCACACAGGTCTCCGGCGACCACCTGGAAGTGATCAAGCTGATCCCCCCGCTGGTCATCGGTGAGCCCGAGGTGGACCGCTTCGTGGCCGCCTTCACGGCCGTCATGGACGACGCTCACAGCGGTGGCGGGCTGATGTGGGACTTCGGCAGGACGCTGGTCAAGCAGGCCGTCGCCAACCGATGACTCTTTGCCTCGGAGGCAAGAAATTTGCCTCCGAGGAAAGTTCCTGGCCCAATGGAGCCATGAATCCTCCTGACGGAGGGGCGGCCGACGAGCTGCCCGGAGTCGCACCGCGCCTGCGCGACCTGCGCCGCGACCGGGGTCTCACCCTTGAGGCCGCCGCTCGGCGGGCCGATCTCTCCCCGGCCCACCTCTCCCGGCTCGAGACGGGCCGCAGGCAGCCCTCGCTGCCGATGCTCCTCGGGCTCGCCCGCATCTACGGTACGACGGTGTCCGAGCTCCTCGGCGAGATGCCGCCCGAGCGTGACGCGATCGTCCGCGGCGGCCCGTTCGCGGGCGGCGTGTCCGGTGGGACCCCAGGTGGTGCTCCGGGCGGTGTCCCGGGCGGTGCATCGATCGGCGCCGAGGCCGACGGCTGGGTGTACCGGCAGGCCGGTGGCTCGGGCCGGGCCATGCAGGCGTTGCGTGTCCTGGTTCCCTACGGGGCACAGGGCGATCTCGTACGCGTCCACCCGGGCGAGGAGTGGCTGTACGTCCTCGAAGGGCGGCTGCGGGTGAGCTTGGGGGAGACCGTGCACGACCTCGACCCGGGGGACAGCGCGCACTTCGACTCGCTCACCCCGCACCGGATCGCGGCACCCGACCGCGGTGGTGCCGAGCTGCTCTTCGTCCACACCCTGCTGCAGAGCCCCTCGGCGGAGCTGTGCCTGGGCAGTGGGACGCGCCTTCGCTGACCTCGCACGCCCCACCGCACCTGCCGCACACCGGCTACCTCGGCCCCAGGGCCGGAAGAGAGGACTGCCATGTCCGATTCGGAGCACTACGACCCGCTCACCCCGCGCCTGCGGGAGAACAAGGACACGCACGAGCGGAAGATGCCCCGCGGTGTGGTCATCCGGCTCGTCGCCTACCTGGTGGCCGGCCACGTCGTCGCGGCCTTCCTCTTTCTCCTGTTCACCGTGGCGGGCAAAGGCTGACCGCCTGCGCTACGCCTCCTCGACGAGGCGCTCGCGCAGCCTCTCGCGGGTCTCGGGCGCGAGCTTCAGCCCCTCGCCGAGGTAGCGGTCCGTACCGCCCCAGGTCTCCTCGATCGCGGCGAAGGCGGCGGCGAGGTAGTCGGAGTGCGCACCGAAGAGCGGGTTGAGGAGCTCCATCACCTCGTCCGACATCCCCGCCGACGACGTGTCGCTGCGCCGCACCTTGTAGCGGCGGTGCGCATCGTTGGACTTGAGGTAGTCGGCCTCGACGGCCTCCTTCTCGACGCCGACCGCCAGCAGCGAGATCGCGATCGACAGACCGGCCCGGTCCTTGCCCGCCGCGCAGTGCATCAGAGCCGGCACGCTGTCCTCGGCCAGCGCGTGCAGCACCCTGCTGTGCTCCGCGGTGCGGTCCGTGATGATCGACCGGTACGACGCGATCATGCGGGCCGTCCCCTTGCCGTCGGCGAGGATCGAGCGCAGCTGCTGGATGTTGCCGTCGCGCACCAGTCGCCAGAACTCGGCGCCGTCGGCCGGGTCCGAGAGCGGAATGCTGACATTCCGGACACCGGGAAGTTCCACGTCGAGGCCGTCGAGCTTGTGGTCGGCGGCATTGCGGAAGTCGAAGACCGTGTGCAGGCCGAGTCCGGCCAGGAATGCCGTGTCCGTCTCGGTGGCGTGCGCGAGGTGGCCGCTGCGGTAGAGGCGCCCGTAGCGCACCCTGCCGCCGTCCGTGGTCGGCAGGCCGCCCACGTCGCGGAAGTTGCGGACACCGGTCAGCTCGGCGTCTGTCGACGGAACCTCTGGCAGCTGCTGCGTCACAAGGACTCCTGGAGTGTCTGGGCGTCGGCGCCGCTCGCCGACAGGGGCACGCCCGCGACGATACGACATGGATTCATCGGGCAATCGTTTCGCCCTCCGGTGCCTTCGCGGCCGGTCGACCGGCCGCCCGCGACCATGACATGTCCGTATTGGTGTATTTAGCAGAACATGCCCCGCTTATACGGGAGATGGGATGCGACAGGTGAGCGGGATCATATCCGTGACGGTGTGTGGCGAAACTGCCGGGAGGTAATCCATACGCCACGCGGAAAGCCAAGATCCGTAATCCACGGAGTGTGACCGGAATTCGGAACCGGAATTGAACCGCTCATTCCGGTACGCAACCGGTGGCTTGTTCCCGGCGTCCTGACTCGCTTACGGTCACCGTCAATCCGGACGGAACGCCTAATCCTGCCGCCGCCCGGAATCCGCACCGACTCACGTGTGGCAGGAGCGGGGGAACCAGGTAAGCCGCCGACCGGAGTGATCCGGAACGGCTTGGGGTCAAGACGCGCTCAGCGCGGCCGGGCATCTCCAGTCCGAACCCGACAGCTCACCTCGCAGGCGCCGGAGAGGAATTCCCCATGCCCGCAAAGGGTAAGCACCGTCGTACGAAGGCCAGCCCGATCTCCCGCGGCGTCCTCGCCGCAGGGACCGGCGGCGCCGTCCTCGCCCTTCCGCTGATCGGCGCCACCGGCGCCTTCGCCGCGGAGCAGTCCGCACCCGCCGCGAAGCCCGCGGCCGCCAGCGCGGCGCACCACGCGCCGGCCGCCTCCGTGGCGAAGAAGCATGGCGCCCCCAAGACCTACTCCGTGGTCGCCGGCGACTACCTGGCGAAGATCGCAGCCGACAAGAAGGTCAAGGGCGGCTGGGAGAAGCTGTACAAGGACAACCGTGAGGTCGTCGGCGGCAACCCGAGCCTGATCTTCCCGGGCATGAAGCTGACCCTCGGCGTCAAGGCGTCCGGCTCCCACGCGGAGGCAGCCCCCTCCAAGGCCGCCCCGAAGGCCGCCCCCTCCAAGGCGGAGTCGGCCCCCAAGGCCGCCGCTCCGGCCGAGAAGGCGTCGACGGCCACCAACACCGCCGACTCCACCGGCGCTTCGGAGAGCAACAGCTCCGGCTACACCACCCCGGTGGCCAACGGCAGCGTCTCCACCCAGTACCGCGTCGCCGGTGCCAGCTGGTCCAGCGGCTACCACACCGGCTCCGACTTCCAGGCCGCCTCCGGCACCAGCGTCCGGTCCATCGGCCCGGGCACCGTGGTCTCCGCGGGCTGGAGCGGTGCGTACGGCAACGAGGTCGTCATCAAGCACGACGACGGCATGTACTCCCAGTACGCCCACCTGTCGTCGCTCGGCGTCTCGGCCGGCCAGACCGTCACCGGCGGCCAGCAGATCGGCCTCTCCGGTTCCACCGGCAACTCCACCGGCCCGCACCTCCACTTCGAGGTCCGCACCGGCCCGAGCTACGGCTCGGACGTCGACCCGATCGCCTACCTGCGCTCGCACGGCGTCTCCATCTGACGTCATCAGGCGGCTCGGTGAGCTCACGAGGGGCGGTGCGCGGCGGCGCACCGCCCCTCTGCTTATTCCGGCTTTACCAAAACCTGACCGGGTGGTCTATCTCACCACCCGTCAACCCCTTATTACGGTCGCGTAGGTCACATTCGAAGGTGCAGGATATGCGCTTGTGGCAGACGATTCGAGAAACAAAAGACGAGGCACCATCGGGTCGTACGCAGCGATTGGCGACAGCTTCACCGAGGGCGTCGGAGACCCCGGCCCCGATGGGACGCTCGTCGGCTGGGCGGACCGTTTCGCGGTCATTCTGGCGGACCAGCTCCCTCTCCCCGATGCAGCGGCCGACCCCGCGGACGGCCCGCACGGGAACTTCCGGTACGCCAATCTCGCCGTACGCGGACGCCTCCTCGACCAGATAGTCGAGGAGCAGGTCCCCCGCGCCAAGGAGCTCGCACCGGATCTGGTGAGTTTCTGCGCGGGCGGCAACGACATCATCCGGCCCGGCACCGACCCGGACGACGTGGCCGAACGCTTCGAGCGCGCGGTCGCCGACCTGACCCGCTCGGTCGGCACCGTCATGATCACCACCGGCTTCGACACCCGCGGCGTTCCGGTGCTCAGGCACCTGCGGGGCAAGATCGCCACCTACACCGCCCATGTACGGTCCATCGCCGACCGCTACGACTGCCCCGTCCTGGACCTGTGGTCGCTCCGGTCCGTGCAGGACAGGCGTGCCTGGGACAACGACCGGCTGCACCTCTCGGCGGAGGGACACACCCGGGTCGCGCTGCGCGCCGCCCAGGTCCTCGGCCTCGACGTGCCGGCCGACCCCGACCAGGTGTGGCCCCCGCAGGTACAGCGCGGAGCACTCGAAGTGCGCCGCGACGACATGGCCTGGGCCCGCGAGTACCTCGTCCCGTGGATCGGCCGGCGCCTGCGCGGTGAGTCCTCCGGTGACCACGTCGAGGCCAAACGCCCCGATCTGCTCCCGCTCTGAGCACCTCCGAGCGCACTGATCACACGCGTGTCCGACGCCGGTGATCAGTGCGCTCAGCGCGCTCGGTTCGCTCAGCGGGTGATGACGGGGAGGGAACGCCTCGGTACCGCTCCACTGAGCGCGTCCGCGGTAGGCACCCGCACGGGGCCGGCGGGTATCCGCTCCAGCACGCCGCCCGCGAAGACGTCGTACAACGGCAGCGTCTCCAGGTGCACATAGCCGATGTGGCAGTCGCACACATCGAGCGGACAGCCACGCGGACCCAACGAGCGCCGGAAGCTGCCGTCGTAGAGGTTGCCGAGCTCGGCGCGGACGAAATGGCAGCGGCGCACCGTGCCGTCGCCGTCCACCGAGACGACCGACTCACCTGTCCGGCAGGGCAGCCCGGCCGAGCGGTGCGGATACCGGCTGTACGGGAACAGGGGGTCCAGGGCCGTCCAGCGGTCCGCCTCCTCGTCCGTGTACGTGTGTCCCTCGGCGGCGTTGACCCAGAGGTACACCTCAGGGGGCAGCGCCTCACGCAGCCGTCGGGCCTCGTCGAGGTGGGCGTCCAGCCCCACGACCCCGACGCTGTGGCGGACCCCGAGGGCGGTCAGCTCCCGGCACCTGCCGAGGAACCGCTCGTACGGAGTCTGGCCCGGGTGGTACGTGCACCACAGGGCGACCTTGTCCCGCGCGGCGTCGGCCAGCCAGCCGGTGCGGCCGCCGAGATTGGTCTGGATGGCGACGCGGCCGATGTGCGGGAGCCGGGACAGCTCGACGAGAGCGTGCCGGTACCAGGAACGGACCAGCCCCTCGCCCCACGGCGTGAAGAGCACCGACAGCCGCTCGCCGGTCTGCGCGGCGGCCCACGCCGTGAACCGCTCCAGAGCCGCACGGTCGGCGCGCAGTTGCTCCCCGCTGTCCCGTCGCTTGGCGAACGGGCAGTAGGGGCAGTCGTAGTCGCACGACGCCAGCGGGCCCCGGTACAGGATCGTCAGGTCCGCAGGCGTCGGCGTCACGGGGCTCATTTCACTTCGTACGCGGCCATCGCGGCCCGTACGGCGGGGGAGAACAGCTCCGGGCCCAGTGCGTCGGAGTGGGCGAGGCCCTCGGGGGAGAGCCGCAGCAGGCCCGGGCCCGCGGACCCGTCCAGCCAGCCGCGCTCCTCGAAGGCCCCGAGTTCGCCCGGGAAGTCCCCGAAGGGGTCGGTGCCGAAACGCTCGCGGTATCCGTCGTGGCGCATGCCCTCGGCCTGGAGCAACGACTGCAGGAGGTGGCGCCTGCGCGCCTCGTCGCCGTCGACGTACCGTCCGACCTCGGCGCGCGAGAAGTCCTCGGTGGCCGTGAAGCCGTCGATGATGCCCCGGATCTCGCGCATCTCCACCGCGTAGTCGAAGGAGTAGTGCAGCGAGGAGGTGTACGAGCGGGCGCCGCAGCCGAGCCCGATCATGCCGTCGGTCTGGCAGGCGTAGTCGTCCGGGCCCGCCCGGTGCGCGCCCGTGCGGCGGAACATCCTCATCGACACCTGCTCGTAGCCGTGGGCCAGGAGGTGGTCGCGGCCCGTGCGGTAGAGGCGCAGCCGCTGCTCGTCCCAGGCGGGGTCCTGCCCGTCCGCGGCCCCGGCCGCCGCTCCCTGCCGTCCGAGGCCGGTGAGGGCGCGCACGTACAGCGGGTAGAGGTAGAGCTCCTCGGGACGCCAGGCCAGGGCGGCGTCCAGTGAGGTGCGCCAGCTCTCCTCGGTCTGTCCGTCGATGCCGTAGATGAGATCGATGTTGAGGACCGGGACGCCGGCGTCGCGGATCCGGCCGAGGGCGGCCTCCACCTCGGACCGGTGCTGCGGGCGGACCGCGGCGCGGGCCTCCGCGTCGACGAAGCTCTGCACACCGATGCTGATCCGGGTGGTCCCGCGGTCGGCGAGGACGCCCAGCCGGTCCGCCGTCGCCGTCGCCGGTGAGGTCTCGACCGCCAGCGGTACGGACCGCAGGTCGGCACCCATCCGCCTCTCGGCGATGTCGCAGAGCCGCTCCAGCTCGCCCGCCGTGAGGAAGGTGGGAGTGCCACCGCCGAACGCGGCGGCGGCGAAACGCACCCGCTCCTGATCCCCCAGGGCGTCCCGGACCGCGGTGGCCTGCCGGTCCAGTGCGTCGAGGTAGCGCGTCGTCAGCTCATCGGGGGCGCCGATCCGGGTGAACAGGTTGCAGAAGCCGCAGCGGATCTCGCAGAACGGTATGTGGACATAGAGGGAGAGCGCGTCCTTCGGCTCCGCCGCCCACAGCTCGCTCAGCAGGGGCCGCCCGGCCGGGTGACCGGCGAGCGGGCGGTAGGCCGTCTTGTGCGGATAGGCGTAGACGTAGCTCCGGTAGGGCCCGGTGCTGGTGGTGACGGTCATCGAGATGCCCCCGGATCGAGGAAGAAGTGGGCGTACGGCACGGTCCAGACCGCTTCGTGACCGAGCCGGTGACCGGTGTACCCGTCGTCACCGTAGGCCGTGCCGTGGTCGGAGCAGACGATCGCGAAGCACCGGCGGCGGCTGCTCGCGGCGGCGAAGAGACGCCCGATGTGCCGGTCCACGTACTCCAGGGCCGCGGCATGGGTCGCCCGGGAGTCACCGGCATCGGCGGTGGCCCCGGGGAGGTGGAACCAGTTCGGCTGGTGCAGGGCCGACACATTGACGAAGAGGAACAGCCTCTGATCCTCGGGGAGTTCGGCGACGACCTGTTCGGCGCGTGCCACCTGGGCCTCGAAGGAGGTGGGTGAGGCGACACCGAACTCCGGCTCCCAGTGGCTCTCCCGGAACATCCCGGGCAGCACAGCGCCGAGGGGCGGACGGCCGTTGAAGAAGCCGACTCCGCCGATGCACACCGTGCGGTAGCCCACGGCGGCGAGACCGGAGAGCAGGTCGGGGGTGTCATGGACGAACGTGCCGTCCGCCGTGGACTCGCTGCCGGCGAAGCGCGCCGCGAACAACCGGGGGTGCGGGCCCGGCGAGGCGGGCGTCGGCAGGAAACCGGCGAAGATCGCCTGGTGGGAGGCGTAGGTGAAGCTGCCCGGTGCGTGCCTCTTCTCCCAGGTGCCCCCGGGCAGATGCCGGACCAGGTTCGGGATGCGGCCGGCGGCGGCGAGCTCCTCGGCGACGTCGTACCTCAGGGTGTCCAGGGTGACGAGCAACAGATCATGGCTGCCCACGATCTCGTTCATGTCGACGGCGGACGTGGGTTCAGGGGGCAGTGACGGCACGTTCGTTCCTTGCTCGGTCCAGTACGGCGGCGACCTGCGCCGCATAGGTGTCCAGGCCTTCGGCGCCGCTTCCCGGGAGCCCGGTGAGGCGTGGCAGGAGATCCCCGAAGGCGTTGACCTCCCCGACGGCGAAGCGCCGCCAGCCGGTGGCGGGCAGCAGATCGACGCCCACGCAGAGCGTGTCCGGGAAGCAGGCGGCGGCACGCTCGCACACCGCGAGGGCCTCACCCCAGTCGGCGCCGGCCGCTTCGACCGCGGCCCGCGCCTCGTCGAGATCGCCGCGTGCCCCGCCCAGATGCAGATTGGTCATGGGGGAGTGGCTGGTCCGTACGACGGCGTGCGTCGCCCGGCCCGCGACGACCACGACCCGGAGGTCGGCCACCCGCCCCCGCAAGGACGCCTTGGGAAGCCAGCGCTCGATGTGCAGCCCGTCGGGCGCGAGCGTGTCGACGATCGCCGCCACCTCTCGCTCCGTCGTGCAGCGCCGCACCCGCAGCGAGTTGAAGAGCCGCCCCTCCCCGTCCCGCTCGACGGAGGTCGTCGCCCGCACCCGGCCGCGCCCCGCCGTCTCCAGGGCCAGTACCCCGGAGGCGGAGGACCCGTGCGCGGGCTTCACGAAGACGCGCGGCATACGGTGCCCGGCCATCAGGTCACGCACATCCGCCCAGCCCCGCACGGCAGGTGCCGTGGGCCCGGACGTCGGCGAAGCCGGCACGGGTACCCCGGCAGCCTCCATCACGCCATGGCAGAGGCGCTTGTCGAACATGACCGCGATGTCCTCGGGGTCGTCCAGCACAACAGCGCCCGCCGCGGTCGCCGCGCGGGCCACGTCCCGTACGGCGGAGGTGAACCCGGCGTACCAGCGGGCCGAACCCTCCACCCTCGTCGGGTCGTCGACCCCGCGCAGCAACCGCTCGACCTCGGCGTCCTCACCGGGCGAGTCGATGCGCACGGTCTCCTCGGGAAGGAAGGCCGCGTCCTTCCCCAGCACCTCCAGCCAGGACACCGTGCGCGCGCTGGGCAGTCCGGCGGCGCGCACGGCGTCCTGGAAGAGGCCGACCCTGCGGTTGCCCGGATTGCCGACGACCGCGAGGCGCGGCGGCGCGCTATTCACTGACCGCGACATAGCGGGGCTCGTCCTCGTCCTCCGGATCCCATTCCTCCGCCTCGTCGAGATCGACCTGGACGCCGGAGCGGGCGCACAGTTCGCGGACACGGGAGGCCATCGGCTCGGTGAGGTAGTGGTGGTGCAGGTCGATCGAGGACAGATGGGTCAACGGCTGGCCGTCGAGGAGGGCCTGCGCTCCCGCGTCACTGAGGGTGCCCATCGAGAGCGAGAGCGACTCCAGCTGGGCGACGACCGGAGCGGAGGCGACCGCCGCGGCGATCTCGTCCTGGATCTCGCTGTTCTGCAGGCCCAGATGGCGCAGCCGGGGGAACGTGCCGCCCGAGAGCACGGGCCGCATGTCCTCGACCGTGGCGTCGCCGCCGTACCAATCGGCGCCGAACCAGAACTCCAGCCTTTCCAGGGCGGGCAGTTGGGAGGCGCCGACCGCTCGCACGACGTGGCCGGGCAGGCCACCCGACTCGAACCTCAGCGACCTGAGGGCCTGGTGGCGCACCGGCCGCAGTCGCAGCTTCTCCTGCTCCGGGACGGAGTCGCCGCCGCCGCGGACGGTCAGCTCCTCCAGGAGGGGAAAGGCTTCGATCAGCGGCGTGATGTCGGACATCTCCAGCCAGGAGACCTCGCACTCCTCGCCGACGACATCGGCGAGGAACAACGCGCGCAGGGCCGTGAAGCGACCCGCGTCCGCGGCGATCCGCTCCACCACCGGGGCGAGAGAGGTGTAGTCGTCCGGCCACCAGGGGCCGATGACCAGTGCCCGGATGCGGGACGTGTCCACCGTGTCGACGAAGTGCTGCCAGAGCTCCGGGAACGTCAGTCCCTCCCAGCCGCAGTCCAGCCGCCAGGCCACGGAGTCCGCCGGGGGCGGTACGTCCGCACGCGGCTCGTCGGGACGGGGCAGGGTGAGGACGGGAAGGCCGTGGAAGGTGTCGGGGTGCTCGATATCGCTCATCGCGCCATCACTCCGCGACCGCGGTGTAACGGCCTTCGGCACCCCGGTCGCCCCACGGCTCGTTGCGCTCCGTCACATCGACCCGGACACCGTGCGGTTCGAGGGCTGCGGCGACGCGGCGCTCCATCGGCTCCGTCAGGAAGTGGTGGTGCAGATCGAGAGTGGTGAGATGGGTGAGCGGCTGGCCTTCGAGCAGCGCGGCCGCGCCCTCGTCCCCGAGCGTCCCGCAGGACAGGTCGAGCGTGCGCAGCCGGGCCACGACCGGGGCCGAGGCGGCCGCGGCCGCGATCTCGTTCTGCAGCTCGCTGTTGCGCAGTCCGAGGTGGTGCATCCGGGGGAAGCGCGTGCCGGCGAGCAGCGGCGCCAGATCCGCCACATCCGCGTCGCCCCCGTACGCGGAGACCCCCAGCCAGAGGTCGAGGCGCTCCAGCGCGGGCAGTTCGCTGTCCAGCACACCGCGCAGCGCATCCGCGGGCAGGCCGCCCGTCTCGATGGTGAGCGCCCGCAGACACTCGTGCTTGACCGGCGGGAACAGCAGACCGGTGCCACCGCGCACACCCAGCCCGGTCAGGGCGGGAAAGGCCGTGAGGAGAGCGGTGACGTCCGACTGCTCGATCCAGGAGATCTCGGCGTCCTCCATCTCCAGGTCACCGACGAAGACGGCTTCGAGCGACGTCAGCCGGTCGGCCGCGGCGACGACGAGTCCGACGGGGTAGGAGGAGTCCTCTTCGTACGTCTCGCCCCACTGCCCGATGATCAGTGCCTTCACCCCGGCCGGGTCGACGGCATCGAGGAAGGCCGTGAACTCCTGCTCCCAGGTGTGCGTCTCATCCGGGTCGAACGGGCTGACGCTGATGCGCCAGGCCACCTCATCGGCTGCCGGCAGCAGGGCGGCGTCGGTCTCGTGCTGGAAATCGACGGCCGGCAGGCCGAGCAGTTCGGGCAGATAGCTCACCTGGGACATGGTGCTGAGCTCCTGGGACTGAGGACGGACGGTTGATGTCCGCCCAGGTGTATCAAGCCCCACTGACAGCCGCGTGAGCGGGCCCGCCGCCCCTCCCTGACGGCAGCCGACTGTCAGTCCCGCGCCGTAGCGTTTTCACCGTGGCCGGCACAGCGGGTGCCGTCACGGAGGGGAGACTTCTGTGTACCGGCAGGGCGATGTACTGATCGTGGCACTGGACGAGTCCGCGGTGCCCGCGCGCTTCGTCGACGCACCGGGCGAACTGCGTGACGGGCGGGGACGGCTGGTCCTCGCGCTGGGCGAAGTCACCGGTCACGCGCACGCCGTGCAGGGTCCCGGACGGCTCGTCCGGGAGGCGGGACCCTTCGGCCCGATGCTGCTCCATCTCCCCGAAGGGGGACGCGTGGTGCACGAGGAGCACGCCGTGATCGCGCTGCCGAAGGGCTGGTTCCGCGTCGTGCGTCAGCGTGAGTACGCACCGGGGGCCGTCCGTGTCGTCGCGGACTGAGCCGTGCTGGACGCACGGGGGTGACGGGTGACGTGGGACAGCCGGGAAACAGGGACAGGGGACGGGGAATACCAATGAGTTACGTGAATTCTTGGCGGGCCGTGGCAGCGGCGACGGGCGAGGCGGACCGTGGCGCCGCCGAGGACGGTGTGCGGCTCGCCTACCGCAGCGCGGGACTTGCCGAACCCGAGCACATCATCTGGGCCCCGTCGCCCAGGGCGGCCGTCGAGGCGGTCGAGAAGCTCGTGGACGCGGGGCGCTCGGTGCGTGAGGAGGTCCGCACCCGCCCCTGGGCGGACGAACGACGTCGGACGTACGACGAGTTGGGCCCGGCCGGCTGGTCCGCCCTGTGGTCCGCCACCGGGGCCCAGCTATGGGAGACCACGGCCGCGCTGGCCGAGCGGATACGGACCGGCATCGTCACGGACCTCGCCACGCGGCCCGAGGACGAGTCCGCCGTACGCCTGGTACTGCTCGACGCGGTACTCGGCCAGCACGACGCGGCCTGGCTCGCCGACTTCGACGGCCGGGGCGAGCGGCTGACAGGGCTGGCGGAGGTCGCGAGGAACGCCGGCTGGTGGTGGCCCTACGAGCGGGCCGTGGTGATCAGCGAGCGGCCGGTGGCACTCCACCGCGACGAGGCGGGCCGCCTCGACCGCGGCGACGGCCCGGCCCTCGCCTATCGCGACGGCTTCGCCCTTCACGCCTGGCGCGGCATGCCGGTGCCCGCCGAATTCCTGGACGGACTGGCGACCCTGACCCCCGATCGGATCCGGAGCGAGGAGAACGCGGAGCTGCGCCGCGTGATGCTGGAGTACTACGGCTACGACCGCTACCTCACCGAGTCGGGTGCCGAGCCCGTGCACCGCGACGAGACCGGCATCCTCTGGCAGATCGCGCTGGAGGGCGACGAGGACGTCGTGATGGTCGAAGTCGTCAACTCCACTCCCGAACCGGACGGGAGCCACCGCACGTACTGGCTGCGCGTACCGCCCCGGACCAGGACCGCGAAGGAGGGCGTCGCCTGGACGTTCGGGCTCGACGGCGAGGACTACGCCCCCTTGCGCCAGACCTGACGCGGCCCGGGAGCCGACCGTGAACGGACGGGCCTGCCAGGGGAATGTCCACCCGTCAGGAGCCCGGTCAGGCCGTCAGCGCCTCGTGCTCGATGCCGAGTTCGCGGGCGAGCGCCTCCTCGGTCCACCGCAGCATGGTGGTCCGGGAGAGCGGACCCGCGTACGACGTCATCTGGACGGCCAGCCCGTCCAGGAGAGCGGTCAGCCGCCAGGCCACCGACATCGGATCGTCGCAGTCGAACTCACCGGCTGCGGCGCCCTCCTCGATGACCTCGGCCAGCTCCGCCTTCCACTGCTGGTCGAGATCGCCGGCGACCTCGCGCAGCACCGGATCGCGCAAGGAGGCCGCCCAGCCCTCGATCCACAGCCGCCAGCCCTTGGCCTGGCCGGTCGGCGCGTACCAGCGAACCGCGGACCGAAGGCGCCGGACCGCGGTCGTGCGGCGTGACATCAGCCCGCGCAGATGGGCGAGATCGGCCTCTGCCGCGTACGCGAACGCCGCCGCCACCAACTTCTCCTTGGACGAGAAGTGGTACAGCACGAGTGCGTTGCTCACTCCGAGGACCGATGCCACATCGGCGATCCGCACAGCGGACACGCCCCGGACCTCGATCTGCTCCACGGCAGCGCGCAGGAGGTCCTCACGTCGCTCCGACACGCTCAGCCGCACTCTTGCCACACCGTCACCCTAACCAACGCCCTGATCATGACGGGAAGGGGACGGGCCCGCACGGGCCCGTCCCCTTCCCGTTTCCGGTCCGCAATCGGGCAGCAGACCGGCCGTGGCGCGGTCAGCCGGCGCCGGTCAGCACCAGATGTCGGCGCAGCCCGAGCTGTACGCGTCGGTCAGTGTCTCCGTCAGGGACGCACCCCACGGGTCCGTCACCGTCGTCCGGAGGTCGACCTTGGCGGTGCCGGCAGCCGGTACGGTCACCTTCCACCGGCCATCCGCTCCACGGGACGTGGCAGCCGGCTTCCAGTCCGTGCCGTCGGTGGCGTACCAGACCTTCAGCGAGGCGGCCGGAACCGCGCTCCGGCTGCCCTGCGCGGTGAGACCGACCGTATAGCCGAGGGGCTTGTCGGCCTCGGTGGCGTTGACCCCGGTCAGCGGCAGCCGGTAGTCCAGATCGAGCAGCCGGGCCGCTGCCGCGGTCTTCCCGGACGCGTGGCCGGAACGGAACCGCCACTCGCTGGTGACCCGCGAACCGAGCATCCAGGTCACCGGATCCGGGGAGGTACGGGTGGCGTCGACGGTGAGCCGGTACCAGCGATCGCGCCGGTCCAGATCGAAGACGGCCCGGCCGGGCGCCGCGTTGGTCGCCAGGACGGTGCCGTCGTCGGCGGCGAGCACGGTGCTGCCGCTGTCAGCGCCGGGCGCCGTCTCCCCGCGGTGGCCCGCGGCGTCGGAGAACATGGGCAGGCCCACGTTCAGCTTGTCGCCGGTCCTGGTGATCTGCGAGGAGCCTGCCTTCTCCCCGAGGGCGGGGTTGAACGGAGCGGACATCCAGTCCTCCCCATAGGTTCGGCCCTTGCGGTAGACGGTGGGCGGGCCGCTCAGGGTCCCCAGCGGGTAGACGAAGTCGGAGACGTCGTACTGGTAGTGGAAGGTGGCGCTGGTCCAGGCCACATCCGGTGTGTAGTAGAGCGTCTGCTCCATCGGCGGCCGGTAGCCGACGGACTGCTGGAACAGCGTGAGCCCGTTCCAGCTGGTCCAGGCGTACATGCCCTTGGGGTCGTCGGGATACCCGTGGGTGCGGTGCTTCGTGGTGACCTCGGCGAGATCCTCGCGGCGGTCGAACCACTCGGCTCCGGCGGGCACCTTGCCGTCGACGGAGTGGTGGATGAAGTACGCGTCGGCCGAAGAGTTCACGGCGTCCAGCTTCAGTGTGAGCGGCCCCTGGGCGAGCCGGCCGCGCAGCAGCGGAAGGCTGGAGGCGTCCAGGGAGAGAACCGGGGTGGGCCGGTAGACGGAGAGCCCGTACCCGGCGTAGATGATGGCGGCGGTCCCGGCATCCGACAGCTTCTGGTAGAGCGCGTTGTTGGCTTCCGTCGGGCCGGGGGCCGGGGACCACAGCACGATCTTTCCCTGGAGGTCCATCGCGGTGGGATCGGTGTCCTGTCCGGTGCCGATGTCGACGACCTGACCGGTGGCCGTACCCACCCAGCGGAAGATGCTGTACTGGGACAGCAGCAGCTTCAGCTCCTGCGGCGACGAGCCCGGTTCGGAGGCGTCGACCTCCCGCTGCTGCCAGCTCAGTCCGCCGAAGAAGGTGAGCCCCTCCATGGTGCCGCCCGTCGACGGAACCGCCTCGACGCGGAACTGGCCCGCGGAGCTCGGCGCGATCATTCCGGTGTCCGCCGACCCGATCCGTGAGGCGATGCCCGTGGCCGACTGGTACGCGATCCGGGCCCGGCCGTCGTCGACGCCGATCCTGACCTCTCGGGCCGACTCCGTGCTGAGCGCGACGGCGCGGTTGCCGCTGACCGTCACCCGCTGGGCGAAGTGGATCGCGGCCGTACCGACCACGGTCGTGCCCACGTTGTCGTACTCCCAGACGTGCCCCATGAGCCGGTAGCCGCCTCGGGGCAGCGTCACCTTCTCAGGGGTGTTCCCGGTGAGCGAGACCGTGTACGAGGCACCCGTCTTCTCGTTCTGGAGCACGGCGGCCGTCCACGTGCGCTCCGCTCCCTCGCGCGGTGCGGGGCCGGTCAGGGTGAGGGTGTACGTCTCGGGGTCGGCCTCGATCGACACGGGCACGGTTGCCCGGCCGCCGCCGGGCCACGTGGCGGTGACCGCGCCGCTGTACGTCGTGCCGGCCTCGACGCGCGAGGCGTCGAGAGCGACGTCGGTCTGCGCGGTGGAGCGGGCGGGCACCGTCACGGAGTCCGTACTGGTCCTGACGGCGCCGCCCCGGCCCGAGGACAGCCGCAGTCTCACGGGTTTCGCCGTGGTGTTGGTCCAGGTGATCCGGTGCGCCTGGGGAGCAGCGGCGCTGTTGGGATACGTGGAGTGGGCGGCCAGCGTGGCCGGTTCGGCGAGAACGGCTGTGCCGAGCGCACCCGGCACATCGGTGAGTCCGGATCCCGTGTCATCGGTCGTCGCGCCGTCGACCGGGGCGGCGCTGCCGATCAGCGCGGACCTGAGCCGCGCACCGGACCAGTCGGGGTGCTTCTCGGCGAGCAGCGCGGCGGCCCCTGCGACGTGCGGGCTCGCCATCGACGTCCCCGAGAGCGAGGCGTACCGCTCGGTCACGGCCGAGTCGTCCAGGGTGCCCGCGGCGCGTGCCGCCACGATCGAGCTGCCGGGCGCGGAGATCTCCGGCTTCACGGCGGGCCGGCCCTGGCGGGGGCCGCGCGAGGAGAACTCCGACATCTCACCCGACTTGGTGACCGAGCCGACCGTCAGTGCCGCATCGGCGGCACCGGGCGCGCTGATCGTACGGTCACCGCTGTTGCCCGCAGCGATGACGAACAGCGTGCCGTGCTCCTCGGACAGCCGGTCGACGGCGGAGGACAGCGGATCGGTGCCGTCCGAGGCGCGACTGGATCCCAGGCTCATGTTGACGACGCGGGCGTCCTGCGCGACCGCCCACTCCATACCGGCGAGGATCCAGGAGTCGTAGCCGTAACCGTCGTTGGCGAGGACCTTGCCCTCGATCAGCTCCGCGCCGGGCGCCACTCCCGCGTACCGGCCGCCGGATGCCGCACCGGATCCGGCGATGATCGACGAGACATGGGTGC
Organism: Streptomyces sp. NPDC056452; assembly: GCF_042796085.1. Classification (NCBI taxonomy): domain Bacteria; kingdom Bacillati; phylum Actinomycetota; class Actinomycetes; order Kitasatosporales; family Streptomycetaceae; genus Streptomyces; species Streptomyces sp. NPDC056452. The sequence goes on along the minus strand of NZ_JBHTRI010000034.1, from coordinate 74,372 downwards.
CGTGTCCCTGCAGATCCTGGACATCGCCGTCATCCGTGAAGTCCTGCGAGGCGGTGACAGCCTTCTTCAGGTCGGGATGGTCCCGGTCGTAACCCGTGTCCAGGACGGCGACCTTGGTCCCCTTGCCGGTGAGCCCGGACCGATGCGCCTGGTCCGCCCCGATCTGGGGCACCGAGGTGTCGAGCGAGGCCTGGACCCTGCCGTCCAGCCAGACCTTCCCGATGCCTTCGGAACGGGCCGCCGACGCCGTGCCGAGCTGCTTCCACACGGCGTTCGCCGACTTCTTCGGCACGCTCAGCGCGGTGGTTCCGGCGGTCGGGAAGGTGCCGGCGACGCGGGCGCCCTGCGGTGCGCCGGGGCTGTCCGGCAGGGAAGCCGCTCCCGCGACCAGGATGCGCAGGGTGTCGGTCGCTCCGTCGGCGTACCCCGAAGCGACCAGTTCCGTGACGTCGAACAGCCGTTGGTCGACGCGGCCCTGCGAGACCTGGCCGGCGGCGTCGATCGGTACCGCGTACTCATGTCCGTCGGACCGGTACCGGCTGAAGCCCATGCCTTCCCGGCCGGGCCCCGGTGTGATCGCGGTGATCTGCACCGATGCGCCGTCACCCGAGTACGTCACCACATCGCCGGTCAGCAGGGTGACGGTGCGGCCCCGGCCATCCGAGGAGGGCGACACGGAAGGGGACGTGAACGGGGGTGCGCCTGTGGCCGCTGCGGGAAGGCTCCCGCCGGCAAGTGCGGCGGCGAGCACTGTGGCGCAGGCCGCCGCCCATCTGGTCCGTCTCATTCTCACCTCGTGAACTCGTGTGTTCCCAGGGGGTAGTGAGCCGAGAGTGACAGGGTCATGGCGGAGTGGTAGCGATTGGAGGTGGCGGGAAGGCGCCATGGCGTCAAATCGCCTCCACAGCCGGCGGCGCGCCCTCCGGCGCCGAAGGGCCCGGTGGGGGCGCGCCCCGCACCCGCGCCGAAGGGCCCGGTGGGGGTGCGCCCCGCACCCCTACCGCGCGTACCAGCCGAACCGCTCCGCCATGACCGGCAGCCGGTCCGCGACGATCGCGTGGGCCGCCTCCCGCGGAGTGCAGTCGTCGGCCTCGGCGCGGGCCAGCATCAGGTCGATCAGGGCGCGCATCGAGCGGCGGGTGTGCCCGAACGCCTCGTCCGCGTCGGCCTCGATGTCGCCGAACAGGGTCCACCACCACCAGGCGTTCGTACCGGAGTTGACGACCACATCGGGCAGGACCGTGATCCCGCGCGCGGCGAGCAGCGCCTCCGCCTCCGGCAGTACCGGCATGTTCGCCGCCTCGACCACCCAACGGGCCCTGATCCACGCCTGGTTCACCTCGTCGACGGCGTACGAGACGGCTGCCGGAACCAGTACCTCCGCGTCGGTGGTCAGCCAGGCGTCGGCAGGCAGCTCGTGGTCCCCGTCCCGCAGGGCCCCCCGGTCCACCGTCCCGTACGCGTCGCGGGCCGCCAGAAGGGCTTCCACGTCCAGTCCCGCCGGATTGGCGATCGTGCCCTTGACGTCGGCGACCGCCACGACCCTGAGCCCGGCCCGGGAGAGGAAGCGCGCCGTCGATCCGCCCATGGTGCCGAGCCCCTGCACGGACACCCTGGCATCGCTGTGGGCGACGCCCGCACGGTCCAGTGCGGCGAGCGCGGACTCGGCCACCCCGCACCCACCCACCAGCTCGTCCAGCCCGATCCCGTCCACCGTGACGGCGAACGCGTCCGCCAGCCGCCTGCGGGCCGCCGCCTCGTCGTCGAGCAGGGGGAAGACAGCCTGGACCGAGGAGACGAGCCCGGCCTCCGCCGCGGCCCGGTCGACGAGGTCCTGGGTGAGCCCGAGATCCTCGCCGGTCGTCCAGACGCTCTCGACATAGGGGCGCACCGCCCGCAGATAGCGGACCAGCACGCCGTACGCCTCGGGCTCCCGCGGATCGCAGTCGATGCCGCCCTTGGCGCCGCCCAGGGGGATGTAGCGCGCCTGTGCGTCGTCGGCGTCGTAGTGCAGCGCTTCCTTCATGGTCATCCCGCGGGCGAGGCCCGTCACCTCGTCGAGGGTGCACCCCTTGCGCATGCGCAGCCCGCCGCTGGAAACTCCGCGCACCAGTCGGTCGACGACCAGGTACCCCTGCCGGCCCGTGACGTGATCCGTCCAGGTCAGGGAGATGAGCGGGGCGGGGGAATGGGGTGTCATCCGGCGGCTCCTCGGTGGGTCGTACTGAATGGTCATTCAGTATTGGGAGGAGGTGGCGCCCCTGTCAAAGAGGGACGGACGCGGGGCGGCCACGGTGCTCCCGTCACGGCGGTGCGCCGGATGTGAGATCGAAGGCACCGCATTGCGGAATCCTGGGGCGGGTGCGGACGTTGGAGTCTGCATGACGGACATCGAACCCGGGCGCGAAGCGCTGCTCCGACTCGTCGGTGAGCACGACGGCGGGGTGCTGGTCACCCTCAAGCAGGACGGCAGGCCCCAGCTGTCCAATGTGAACCACGCCTACTACCCCGACGAGGGCGTGATCCGGGTCTCCATCACCGAGGGCCGGGCCAAGACCCGCAACCTCCGCCGGGATCCGCGCGCGAGCTACCACGTGACCAGCGGCGACCGCTGGGCGTGGACGGTCGTCGACGCCACCGCCGAGCTGACCCCGTTCGCGGCCGATCCGCACGACGCGACCGTGGAACAGCTGATCACGCTCTACAGGGACGTCCGGGGCGAGCACCCGGACTGGGACGACTATCGACAGGCGATGGTCAACGACCGCAGGGTCGTCCTGACGCTGAGGATCGAGCATGTGTACGGGCAGCCGCGTGCCTGACGCAGCGCTGTCCGGCGGCGGTGCCGTCGGTGTTGCTCCGTTCACCGCCATTTTCTTGCCCCGTCGTACCCCCCGCCCATAATGGGACGACACCGACTCCCTCAGGAGATGTTGTGACCGGCGCCGACAATCAGCCTTCGCTCCGCATGAGACTCCGCTCGCTGCGGCCCGACGCCTTCGGAGCGGACCCGGCCGGAGCCCGGATGGAGCGCATCACGCGTTCGCCCAATTTCGCCGACGGAGTCTTCCAGAACCCGGAGGGGGCGCGGACCCGGCCGTCGGGTTCCATGCTCGAATTCGCCAAGGTCTACTTCCGCAAGGAGGAGCGGGCCCGCAGGTCGCCGACCGGCACCGTCCCCGTCCACGCGACCACGCTCGCCGATCTGGCCGGGCCGCCGGCCACGGGGCTCCGGCTGACCTGGATGGGTCACTCCAGTGTGCTCGCCGAGATCGACGGGCGGCGGGTGCTCTTCGACCCGGTCTGGGGTGAGCGCTGCTCGCCGTTCGCCTTCGCCGGGCCCAAGCGGCTGCACCCCGTGCCCCTCCCGCTCGCCGCGCTCGGCCCCGTCGACGTCGTCGTGATCTCCCACGACCACTACGACCACCTCGACCTGCCGACCATCCGTACCCTGGCCGGCACCGACACGGTCTTCGCGGTCCCCCTCGGCGTCGGCGCCCATCTGGAGCGCTGGGGCGTGCCCCTCGACCGGATTCACGAGCTCGACTGGAACGAGACCGTACGGATCGCCGGGATCAGCCTGACCGCGACACCCGCGCGGCACTTCTGCGGGCGCGGGCTGCGCAACCAGCAGCACACGCTGTGGGCGTCCTGGGTCGTCGCCGGGCCGGAGCACCGGATCTACCACAGCGGTGACACCGGCTACTTCTCCGGCTTCCGGGACATCGGCGCCGAGCACGGACCGTTCGACGCGACGATGATCCAGCTCGGTGCCTACTCGGAGTACTGGCCGGACATCCACATGACACCCGCCGAGGCCGTGCAGGCACATCTGGACCTGCAGGGCGGCGGGCCGGCCGGCACCCTGCTGCCGATCCACTGGGCCACCTTCAACCTCGCTCCGCACCCGTGGTCCGAGCCGGCGGAGTGGACGAAGGACGCCGCGGAGGAACTGGGGCAGGCGGTGGCCTTCCCGCGGCCCGGCGAGCCCTTCGAGCCGGCGGGGAAGCTCCCCGCGGAGCGCTGGTGGCGCTCGGTGTCCGGGCTCGCCGCGCGCCCGTGGCGTGACTCGGCGGGGGCGGACGGCGCGTCGGCGGCGCCCCAGGACGCACTCGACCTTGCGGGCGAGCGCTGACGGGGACCAGGGGAAAGAGCTCGCCCGTCGCGCTGGGACTTTCCGCCGGAGCGCGCTGTCCGTGCGCGCTCCGGCGTGTGGCCAAGCCATGAGCCACCTGTGAACGAGCTGTGACCGAACCATGATTGTTACCGATAAGTAAATGTCGGACATGTGTTCTTGCGCAGCGCTCGGAACACATGGCAAAGTCCCGTCTCACCTCTGTCGATCATGCGAATTGCACCACCGGTCCCAGGACCGGGGGCGATGAAGCGGGGATCTTCGTCGCGGCGTGCAACGCAGCCGACCAGAGCGGGGGTATCAATCGGGGAGGTCGCGAACGCTCGAGGAGCTTCGTGCCGCAGGGGTGGGGGCTTGATCGATGGTTCGTGCAGGCAGACGGAGCGGCCGAGTGGCCGGCGGGATGACGCTGGTGGCGGCATTCACGCTGCTCGGCCCCCCGGTGCTGTCCGTTCCGCAGGCAGCCGCCGCGGGCTGTGCCGGAGCGCCGCACGACTTCAACGGGGACGGCATCCGCGATTCGGTCATCGCCGACCCCGAGGCCACCGTCTCGGGCAACGAACGTGCCGGGCAGATCCACGTGGTCTACGGGGGCGGCAAGGGGACGTTCGCGCTGTCGCAGGACTCCCCGAACGTCTCGGACAGTGCCGAGACCGACGACCGGTTCGGCTTCTCGTCGGCCGTCTACGACGCCAACCTCGACGGCTGCAGCGACATCGCCGTGGGCATCCCGTTCGAGGACATCAACGCGGCGGACGGGCCGGTCAAGGACGCGGGACTCGTCCACCTCATCTACGGCTCGCCGACGGGCATCGCACCGGCAGGAGTCGCCACCATCGGTTTCCGGCAGGGAGCCGACGGCAGACTGGGCGGCACCTACGACGCGGAGGACTGGGTCGGACACGCCGTCGCCGCGGGCACATCGGCCACCGGGATTCCCTTCCTCGTGATCGGAGTGCCCGGCGCGGACAGCGGCAAGGGCGTGGACACGGGGATGTTCCACCACGTCTACGGCACCGGCTACAACGTGGCCCACGTCTCGCAGGACTCGGCGGGCGTCTGGGAGGATCCCGAGCCCCATGACCGTTTCGGCGCGTCGATCGCCGCGACGGACCGTCACTTCGTCGTCGGCGCGCCCGGCGAGTCCATCGCCACGACGTCCCAGAACGTGGGGTTCGCCGGCGCGGTCAACGTCTTCCGGCCCTCGATCAACACCGACGGCGTCCCGGACCCCCTCTTCGGCATGGGCCAGGGCCGCAGCGGCAGCGGTGACACCACCGCACAGGCCGGAGACCAGTACGGCACCTCGCTGGCGATGGCCCCCTACCGCCCCGCCGGGTCGACCGCGAACAACGACTCGCTCCTCGCGGTCGGTGTCCCCGGTGAGGATCTGGCAGCCACTGTCGACGCCGGAGCCGTGCACACGTACGACATCCGGGCGGACGGAACCCTCCAGCACCTGAAGTGGATCGACCAGAACCACCCCGATGTCGAGGGGGCGGCCGAGGCCGGGGACTTCTTCGGACAGCGTCTCGCCGCGGCCAACACCTCCCCGTCCGCCACGGGCACCGCAGCGACGATGCGCCTCGCGGTGGCGGCCCCCGGTGAGGAGTCGACCGAGGAGTACCCGGAAGAGGGCGGCGTGCACGTTCTTCCGCTGCTCGGTGAGCCGGGCGCCGGTGACGGCTGGATCGCACCCGGAGACGGCATTCCCGCCGTGCGCGCGCCCCGCATGCTCGCCGGCATGGGCCTGGGTTCGAGCCCGACGTCGCTGTACGTCGGCGTCCCCTACGGTCCCGCCGAGAACAGAGCCGTCCACGCCTTCCCCTGGAACACCCCGAACGGCGGCGCACCCACGCAGAGTTGGCGCCCCGGTGAGGGCGGTATCCCGGCCGGCAGTGCTGCCTTCGGCGCATATCTGAGCTGACCCGGCCGGGCGCACGCATGCCGTGCGCGCGACGCCGCGGTGGCCGGCGTATCCACAGGACCCATCAGGTGGTGACCCCCGTACGACCCGGGCGCCGCCCCGCCCGGTCAGGTACCGGCCCGTGCCCTCGCGCGCCGTCCGCACCTGCCGGGCCCGCCACATCCATGAATGCCGGCCGACGCCGTCACACGCATGCCCGAAGACGTTTCGGGACCTCCGGCCGACGAGCCGGAACGACCAGGGGAGGAACCATTTCCGTGACCAGTCCGATGCGCCCGCCGCGGCGCACGGCCAGAGGAAGAACAGCGCTCGCCGCCAGTGCAGTCGTCCTGACCGCATTCGCCCTGGGGTTCGGTCCGGGAGCGCCCTTCACCGCACCCGCCACCGCCCTGGCCGCCGGATGCTCGGGCGTGGACTCCGACTTCAACGGCGACGGCATCAGGGACACAGTGATCGCCGACCCCGAAGGGACGGTCAACGGCGTCCCGGGAGCCGGTCTGCTCCACATCGTCTACGGCGGCGGCAAGGGCAGCATGCAGCTGTCCCAGGAGACGGCGAATGTTCCGGGGGGCGCCGAGCCCGACGACCAGTTCGGCTTCTCGTTCGCCGTCTACGACGCGGACGCCGACGGCTGCAGCGACATCGCCGTGGGCATCCCGTACGAGGACCTCGCCGCGGACGACCTCACGATTCGCGACGCGGGTCTGGTCCAGATCGTCTACGGTTCGGCGGCCGGACCCGCCGGCGGGAAAGCTGTCAAGGAGCACTCCCAGGGCTCGACCGCCTCGCTCGGCGGGGGCCGGGAGACCGGTGACTGGGTCGGATACGCCCTGGCCGGCGGAAAGACCGCGGCCGGAACCTCGTACCTGCTGATCGGCGCCCCCGGTGAAGCGCTGGGCACGGTCGAGGACGCCGGCGTCTTCTTCTACCTCTCCGCCGACGCGGCGACCGCCGTCGGCGTCAACCAGGACACGACCACCGCCGGGGCGGTGCCGGGCGAGATGGAGGTGGACGACCGGTTCGGCTCGACGTTCGCAGCCACCCCGACGCACTTCGCCGTGGGAACACCGGGAGAGGCGATAGGCACCGTGCCGTTCGCCGGAGGTGTCGCGGTTTTCAGCCACACCCTCGTCTCCGGCCTTCCCAAGCCGCTGGTGGGCCTGGCGCAGGATCAGGACGTCATCCAGGGCGCCGAGGAGGCGGGTGACGCCTTCGGCACCGCACTCGCCATGGTCCCGTACCGGCCCTCGGGCGCCACCTCGACGACCGAGGTCCTTCTCGCCGTCGGCGTTCCGGGCGAGGACCTGTCCACGACGGTCGACGCGGGAGCCGTCCAGGTCTTCCGGATCACGGCCTCCGGGACCTTCACGCAGGTCTACTGGCTCGACCAGAACACGGCGGATGCCGAGGACCAGACCGAGGCCGGCGACTTCTTCGGACAGCGGCTCGCCGCGGTCAACACCTCCCCGAACAGCACGGCTTCCGCCACCACCACCCGGCTGGCAGTCGGCGTGCCCGGCGAGGAGTCCGCCGAAGAACACATGGAGAAGGGCGGAGTGCAGATCTTCCCGCTCGTCGGTGCGCCCGGTGCCTCCGACGCCTGGCTCGAACCCGGCTGGGGCATCCCGGCGGAACCCGCTTCCCGTCAACTCGCCGGAATGAGCCTGGGCGCCACCCCCTCCGCCCTGTACGTGGGCATGCCCTACGGGCCCGCCGCAGGCCACGCCGTCCACTCCTTCGGCTGGAACACGGCATCGGGCGGCGCACCCACCCACACCTTCAAGCCCGGTGAGGGCGGCATCCCCACGGGTGACGTCGCGTTCGGAGCCGTGGCACGTTGATGAACGACCTGGAGAACAGACGCATGTCCAGACGCATACGACGCGGCCCGGTGCTGCGTGGCGCGCTCGCCGCAGTGCTGGCGGGTGCCGTGATGACCGGCGTCCTCAGCGCCCGGTCGGAGGCTCCCGCCCCCGGTGAAGCCCCCGAGCCGTCGATGGCCGCTGCCGGCAAGCCGGTGCAGACGGAGGCCGAAGCGCTGACCGTTGCCAAGAAGAGCGGCCAGAAGGTCGAGATCCTCGGCATGCGCACCTCGCGCCGGGAGATCTACGCCGAGCCGAACGGCACCTTCACGGCCCGTGAGTACACCGACCCCGTCCGTACCTTCCAGGAAGGTACGTGGGTCGACATCGACCGGACCCTCGTACGGCACGCCGACGGAACGGTCACGCCGAAGGCAGCGGCGGTCGCCCTGTCCTTCTCCGACGGCACGGCCGGCAAGCCGTTCGTCACCATGAACCAGGCGGGCCGCGAGATGGCCCTGACCTGGCCGTACGGGAAGCTGCCCGCTCCCGCGCTCGACGGCGACACGGCCACGTACAAGGACGCACTGCCCGGCGTCGACCTCACGGTGCGCGCCGAGGCGGACGGCTTCGGCCACCTCCTGGTCGTCAAGACCCCCGAAGCCGCGGCCGACCCGAGGCTGGCCCGGCTCGATCTGGGCCTGAAGACCGACGGCCTCAAGGTCAAGGAGGACGCCTCCGGCGCCATCAAGGCCGAGGACGCGGCCGTCGGCGGAACCGTCTTCGAAGCCGGCAAGCCCGTGATGTGGGACTCCGCCGCGGTGAAGGAAACCGCAGCCAGGGCACAGGGTCCCAAGGCCGTGTCGAAGGCGCTCGCCGCCGCGGCCGCCGATGCCGCACCCGCCCCGGCGGTCGCGCCGAAGGCGGCCCTCGCCGGCCCCGGCGGCGGTGGCCGGACCTCGCCGCTGGGTATCGAGGTGGCCAAGGGCAAGCTGTCCCTCGTCCCCGACCAGAAGCTGCTCCAGGGCGACGACACCGTCTTCCCGGTCGTCATCGACCCGATCCAGCGCACCACTTCGCGCACCGCGTGGACCGGCGTGATGTCCGGCATGCCGGGCGAGCAGGACTGGAAGTACTCCGGCAGCGCGGGCGTCGGCAAGTGCCCCACGGACTACAGCCCGGTCTCCTGCAACGGTGTGGGGGTGCGCCGGACCCTGTTCACGATGCCCATGTCGTTCTACAAGGGCAAGCAGATCCTCGGCGCGACGTTCTCCGCACGCGTCGAGCACATCTACAGCGCCTCGCCGACGGCCGAACCGATCCGGCTCTACCGCATCGGCGGCAAGAACTACAGCATTTCCTCCTCCTCCAGCTGGTCCAACACCTCGGACGACTGGACCGACCACATCGCCACCGTCGACAAGGCCATCTCGCCCACGAGCTGTTCCAGCCAGGCCAACCTGCACTTCGAGTCGGGCGCGACCGGCGAGCTGACCACGGAGGTCAAGACCGCGGCGGCCGAGGGCTGGTCGTCCATGACGCTGGGCCTGCGGGCCGCCGACGAGACCCGACTCCCGGAGTGGAAGCGGGTCTGCGGCAACGCCTACCTGTCCATCAGCTACAACAACCTGCCGCGGAAGATCACGACGCTCTCGCAGAACCCGGGCGGCATCTGCACCAGCGGTGCCGGCCGACCCTTCTCCGAGGTGCCGCCGCAGCTGCAGGCCGTGGCGAGCGACCCCGACCACGGCAACGGCCTGACCGACAAGGTCAAGGTCGAGTTCAAGGTGGACTGGACGGACCCGGTCACCAAGGAGGCCAAGACCTACTCGTACCTCACCCCGTCCTGGCTGGCGCCCACGTCCGGCACCAAGTTCACCCACACGGTGAAGTCGTCCATCCCGCAGAACACCGTCATCTACTGGAGCGCTCGCGCCTACGACGGTGACGGATACGGCCCCTGGAGCTACGACGGGGACACCGTGCGCTGCGAGTTCATGTACGACAAGACTCTGCCGGGCAAGCCGAACGTGCTGTCCAAGCAGTACCCGTCCGACACCGTGTACCACGACGGTGTCGGCACCTACGGCTCCTTCACCTTCGCGCCGAACCCGAACGACTCGGTGCCCGACACCGACGTCGTGAAGTACCGGTACGCGTTCGACGGCACCGCGACCCCGGCCACCACGGTCAACGCCGCCACACCCGGCGGACCCGCCACCGTGAACTGGATGCCCACCCGCTCCGGACGGCACTGGGTCGACGTCATCGCCGTCGACAAGGCGGAGAACCCGAGCACCAAGGCGCACTACGAGTTCCTGGTGACCGAGGGCACCCCCGTCGCCGGCCAGTGGAACCTCGCCGACGAGCCGTCGAGCACCGAGGCCCACGACGAGACGGGAGCGTTCTCGGCCGACACGGGCACCGGCGTCACCTTCGGCGTGGAGGGCCCCGGCGGCAAGGCCGACTCGGCCGCCCGCTTCGACGGCACCGCCGCCGCGTACGCGGACGTCAACGAAACGGTGCTGGACTCCTCCGAGAGCTTCAGCGTCAGCGCCTGGGTCCGCCCTAACGGCACCCCCACGCGCGACATGGCCGTCATCAGCCAGGACGGCACCGGCGAGCCCGGCTTCACCCTCGGCTACGACCACGTGGCGGGCACCTGGGCGTTCTCCGTCCCGGTGACCGACGTCGACACACTCGGCGAGTGGAAGGCCGTGGCAACCGGCGTCAGCGTGGTCCCCGACCAGTGGGTGCTGCTGACCGGTGTCTACGACGCCGCCAAGTCCGAGCTGCGCCTCTACATCAACAAGGACTCCAAGGGCACCGCCTCCCGGCGCTCGCTGTGGAAGTCGTACGGGCCGCTGCAGATCGGCCGGACCACGGCCAAGAGCGGCTACCGGGACAACTTCTCCGGCGACCTCGCCGAGGTCCGCGTGTTCGACCGCGTCCTGCCCGCCGCCCAGGTGGCGGAGATGATGACGGTCAAGCCGACCCGCATGAACTACTGGCAGCTCGACGCGGCGGCCGCAGGCGCCTCCGCGGACACGGGCACCGGCCAGAAACTGACCCTCGCGGGCAACGCCTCGATCTACAACGCGCCCACGGACGACCCGTACTTCGAGGGTCCGTACCCGATGGTCGGCGCGGGGCACCTGGTGCTCGACGGTGACGGGGACTACGCGTCCACGGCCACCGCACCCGTCACCGGCGCGGCCAGCTTCACCGCGACGGCCCGCGTGCAACTCACCTCCCTGGACGCGACCGTGCCGCAGACCGTGCTGTCGCTGCCGGGCCAGGCCGCCAACCGCCTCGCGGTCCGCTACCGGCCCGCGGCCGACGCGGAATCCTCCTCGACGTGGGAGCTGGCGGTCGCCGAGTCCGACTCGGCGACAGCACCGGTGAAGACCTTCACCGATGACCAGACGCTCCCGGACGTCGACATGGCCGGGCAGCACCTCGCCGTGGTCTACGACGCGTTCGCCAACGAGATCCGGCTGTACGTGGCCGGACAGCTCGCCGACATCGCGCACGGCACCGACGACACCCTCTGGAGCGCCACCGGCGCGCTGCAGGTGGGCCGTTCGGCTCTCGGCGGCGGCAGCGAGTACTTCGCGGGCGCCATCGACGAGGTCCGCGTCTACAGCGGGGCCGCGGACATGACCGCGATCCGGCAGATGGCCAACGGGACACCGCTCCCGAACATGTGATCCCGACGGGCGGGTGTGCCGGTTCCGGACGGAGCCGGCACATCCGCCCGTTTCAGTCCCATCCCTCACTACGTGCGGAGACACGTGATGGCATTCAGAGGCCGGTTGTTGAACCGGCGCCTGCCCGGGCGGTTGCTCACAGCGACCGCTTTGGGCATCACCCTCGCCCTGACCGGCAGCGCAGTCCAGGCTGTGCCGTCGGCTCCGGGGCAGGAGGGGCGCGGCAGACCCGGTGTCCAGGACTTCGGCGACCCCGTCGCGGGCAAGAACGCGAAGTCGAAGAAGCGCCCGGCGGACGAGGCGAAGAAGGCCGCCGTCAAGCAACTGGACAAGGCGGTCTGGCCGGCAGGCGGCAGCGCGAAGGTCGCCGTGGCCACCACGAGCCCCGTCGAGGAGAACGTCGGCGGGCTGCCCGTCGCGGTCACCGCGATCCCGTCCAAGACGTCCAAGACGTCCAAGACATCCGAGACGTCCAAGGAGACCGTGTCGCCGGCCGGTCCGGCAGAGGTCGAGGTCGACGTACTGCCCGCGAAGCGGGCCGAGGCCCTCGGCGCCGGCGCGCTGATGCGCGTCGAGCGCACGGACGCCGCGGCGAAGGGCGCGAAGGTCCGCCTCTCCGTGGACTACTCGAAGTTCGCCGACGCGTACGGCGGCGACTACGGGGCCCGTCTGCAGCTCGTCCAGCTCCCCGCCTGCGCGGTCGTGGCGACCCCCGGCAGCACGGCATGCCCGGAGCAGGCCAAGCCCCTCGCCACGGTGAACAGCGCAGAGGACCGCACCGTCTCGGCGGATGTCCAGGCCGCCGCGGCGCCCGCCTCCGGCACGACAGCGAAGGCGGCGCCGAGCGCGGCACCGCTCGTCGCCCTCGCCGCGGGCCCGTCCTCCGCCCAGGGCAGCTACAAGGCGACCGCGCTCGCCCCGTCAGCGACCTGGAGCGTCGCCAACTCCTCCGGCGGCTTCAGCTGGAGCTATCCGCTGCGCACGGTCCCCACGCCGGGCGGGCAGTCGCCCAGCATCGGGCTCGGCTACTCCTCGCAGTCCGCCGACGGCCGAACCTCGGTGACCAACAACCAGGGCTCCTGGGTCGGCGAGGGCTTCTCGTACGACCCCGGGTACATCGAGCGCCGCTACAAGCCGTGCTCCGACGACGGGCACTCCACCTCCGGTGAGCAGTGCTGGGCCTTCGACAACGCCACGATCATGCTCAACGGCAGCTCGTCCGAGCTCATCAAGGACGACACGACCGGCGCCTGGAAGTTCTCGTCCGACGACGGCACCAAGGTCGAGAAGCTGACCGGTGCCACGAACGGCGACAACGACGGCGAGCACTGGAAGGTCACCACCGCCGACGGCACGGAGTACTGGTTCGGCCTGAACCGTCTGCCGGGATGGACCGACGGCAAGGAGACGACGGACTCCACCTGGACCGCGCCCGTCTTCGGCGACGACTCCGGCGAGCCCTGCTACAACGCCACGTTCACCAGCGCCCACTGCAAGCAGGCCTGGCGCTGGAGCCTGGACCACGTCAAGGACACCCACGGCAACGTGATGTCCTACTTCTACGTTCCCGAGACGAACTACTACGCCCTCAACGGCAAGACGGACGTCAACGGCACCGCGTACCACCGCGGCGGCTACCTCGAGCGGGTCGACTACGGCCAGCGCGACGGCCAGGTCTACGCGGCCAAGGCGCCCGCCCGCGCCGTCTTCGACGTCGCCGAACGCTGCCTGCCCACCGCCGACTTCGACTGCGCGGAATCCAAGCGGACCAAGGCGAACGCCGCGCACTGGCCGGACACCCCGGTCGACCAGGAGTGCAAGGCGGCCACCAAGTGCACCGTGGGCCAGACGTTCTGGACCACCAAGCGCCTGACAGGCATCACCACCCAGATGCGCAAGAGCGCCACCGAGTACCAGGACGTGGACGCGTGGACCTTCACCCACCTGTTCACCGACAACGGTGACGACTCCAAGACCCTCTGGCTGTCGAAGATCGACCACGAGGGCCGGGTCGGTACGGCGGCGAAGCTGCCGACGCTCGAGCTCTACGGCGAGCAGCTCGTCAACCGCGTCGACGCCGTCGGCGACAACATCGCCCCCTTCCACCGCTTCCGGCTCGCGGCCGTCCTCAGCGAGACGGGCGCCCAGCTGGACGTCAACTACGCGGCGACCGACTGCACCAAGGCCGCCCTGCCCAAGCCGGGCGAGTCGACCAAGCGCTGCTACCCGGTGAAGTGGGCCCCGCCCGGCACGGTCGAACCGATCACGGACTGGTTCCACAAGTACGTCGTCGCCGAGATCGTGGAGACCGACCGTACGGGAGGCGGCGACAGCCTCGTCACCCGCTACGACTACCAGGGCGACGCGGCCTGGCGTAAGGCGAAGCCGGACGGCATCACGGAGGACAAGTACCTCACGTGGGGCGGCTGGCAGGGCTACAGCAAGGTCAAGGTCACCAGCGGCAGTGCCGACAACCAGACCTCGCGGATCGACTACACGTATCTGCAGGGCATGGACGGCGACAAGGACCCGGACGGCGGAACCCGTTCGGTGAAGGTCAAGGACTCCACGGGCGTCGAGTACACCTCCTCGGAGGAGTTCACCGGCCACCAGCTCGAGGCGCACACCTACGACGGGACGAAGCTCGTCTCCAAGGTGATCAGCGAGCCGTGGAAGCACTACACGGCGACCCAGACCCGCGACTGGGGCACCTCGCACTCGGTGCTCGTCCGGTCCGACACGGAACGCGGCTACAGCCTGCTGTCCGACGGAACCTGGCGCGCGACGAAGAGCACGATCAAGTACGACACCGGGAACGGCACGGGCCGTGTCCTGGAGGTCGACGACCAGGGGGACGTCTCCACGGCGGTCGACGACACCTGCACCCGCACCTGGTACGCCGACAACACGGCGGCCAACCTCCTCACCCTGCCCTCGCGCAGTGAGGCCGTGGGTGTGAAGTGCTCCGCCACCCCCGACCGCAGGACCCAGGTCCACGCCGACGAACGCACCTCCTACGACGGCAAGGCCTTCGGCGCGGCACCGACCAAGGGTGACGCGACGACGACCGAGCGCCTGACCTCGCACAACGGCACCACCGGTACGTACCAGGTCACCGGCACGACGACCTACGACGCCTTCGGCCGCCCGCTGTCGCAGAAGGACGCGAGCCTGGCGGAGACGAAGACCGCGTACACGGACGTCAACGGCCTGATCTCGCAGACCAAGAACACCAACGCGCTGAACCACGTCACGACCACCGACTACGCCCCGGCCTGGGGCATGTCGGCCGGCCAGACCGACCCGAACGGCAAGCGCACCGACCTGGCCTACGACGGCCTGGGCCGCCTGACCTCGGTCTGGCTCCCGGACCGTGCGAAGACCCAGACCCCGAGCATCAAGTACTCGTACAACGTCCGCCGCGACAAGGTCGTCGCGATCAAGACGGAGAAGATCGAGAACGACGGATCGTACGGCGCGGAGTACCAGCTGTACGACGGCCTGCTGCGACCGAGGCAGCTCCAGACGGAGGGCCCGGGCGGCACGCGCATGGTCGCCGACTCCTTCTACGACGGCACCGGCAAGGTCAAGAAGACCAACGCCACGTACAACGCCGCGGGCGCCGCGTCGGACGAACTGCTGATCGTCCACAACGGCGAGGTCGGCCAGCAGAGTCTGATGGAGTACGACGGCCTGGGCCGCGCCACCGCGCAGATCATGGCGGTCTCCGGCGTCGAGCAGTGGCGCACGACCAACACGTACGACGGTGAGCGCACGACGGTCGACCCGCCGAAGGGCGGCGTCCCGACGACGACTGTCACGGACTCCGCGGGCAACACCAAGGAGATCTGGCACTACCGGAGCGACTCGCCGAACCCGCTGTCCGGCTACGACGTCACCAAGTACACCTTCACCCCGAAGAACGAGCTCGAGACGGTCACGGACGCCAAGGGCAACGTGTGGCGTTACGAGTACGACCAGCTGGGCCGCAGGACGAAGAGTGTCGATCCCGACGCGGGGACGTCCAGCACGGCGTACGACGCGCTCGACCGCCCGGCGTCCACGACGGACGGCCGGAACAAGAAGATCTCCTCGGTCTACGACAAGCTCGGCCGCCCGCTGTCCTCGTGGCAGGGGGAGGCCAACACCGGTACCCGGCTCTCGGAGATCCGGTACGACAAGGCGGGTCTGCTGGGCCAGCCCTGGGCCAACATCAGTTACATCTCCCCGACCGAGTCCTTCGGCACCGTGATCCAGACGATGGACGACTTCTACCGGCCGACGAAGACGAACTACGTGGTGCCCGCCTCGCAGGGATTGCTCGCCGGCACGTACACCTTCACCTCGGCGTACAACCGCGACGGCTCCCTGCAGTCGGCCGGTGTCCCCGCGGCAGGAGACCTGCCTGCCGAGGTGCTGGTCAACGGATACGACGAACTCCAACGTCCGACGACACTCACCGGCTCGACGCCGTACGTCAGCAATACCGTCTACTCCAAGCAGAGCCACGTCCAGCAGCTCGAACTGTCCACCGGCACCGGGAAGAAGGTCTGGGAGACCTTCGACTACGAGACCGGAACCGACAGGCTGACCCGCTCGGCGGTCGATGTGTACGGGGCGTCCGCCCCGGCGAAGGAGTCCAACTTCTCCTACGACCAGGCGGGCAACGTCCTGTCCATCTCGGACACGGCGAACGCCTCCTCGCCCGACGTCCAGTGCTTCGCCTACGACGACCGGCAGCGCCTGGCCGAGGCATGGAGCCCGACATCGAGCGCCGTGGACGCCGCAGGCAGCGGCACCCTCGGATCGTCGGCACCGCTGGAGGGCTCCGGTCCGAAAGCCTGCCAGGCGGCCCCCGGCGCGAGCCCGCTGGGCGGGCCTGCTCCGTACTGGAAGTCCTACGTCACCGACGCCATCGGCAACAGGACGTCCGACACGGTGCACCACACGGGCCTCGACGCGGCCCAGAACATCACCCGCACCTACACCTACGGAGGCGCGGGAACGCTCGGTGACGGCCCGCACCAGGTCACCAAGGTCGTCGAGAAGACCCCGACCGGCGACCGGCAGTCGTCGTACGAGTACGACGACTCGGGGAACACGACCAAGCGCACGATCGGTGGTAACGCGCAACTGCTCGAGTGGAACGATTCCGGGCGGCTCGGCAAGGCCCAGGAGGCAAGCGGTACCCAGACCACCTACCTGTACGACGCCGACGGCAACCGGATCCAGGGCAAGGACCCGTCGGGTACGACGGTGTACCTGCCCGGTGTCGAGCTGAAGCTCTCCGCCGACGGCACGAAGAAGGAAGCTACTCGCTACTACACGCACGCAGGCCAGACGGTCGCGGTGCGAACGAACGACGGCACCCTGTCGTTTCTCGCCTCCGACCACCACGGCACGGGTGAACTCGCCATCGACGCCGCTACCGGCGCGATCTCGCAGCGCCGCTTCGATCCCTTCGGGAACGAGCGGGGCAAGGCGGCCGGCAGCTGGCCCGGCGAGAAGGGCTTCGTCGACGGCACCATCGACAGTTCGGCCGGACTGACCCACCTGGGGGCCCGGGAGTACGACGCGATCATCGGGAAGTTCATCTCCGTCGACCCGATCATCGACTACACACAGCCGCAGCAGATCAACGGCTACGCCTATGCCAACAACAGTCCGGTGACCCATGCGGACCCGAGCGGCATGGCCATTCCCGAGTGCCTGCAGGGGCTGATCGAGTGCCAGGGCGGCCTTCCCGTCAGCAAGCCCGGCTCCACGTTCAACGAGGAAAAGGCCGTCGACCAGGCCTCCGACGCACTCGCGGGTGCACAGGGACAGCAGTCCGCAGCCAAGCAGCGCATCAAGTCCTCGGCCAAGGCACTGGTCAAGATCGCCCGGGACATCCTCGGGATCGACGCGGCGCTCGACTGTGTCTCCAGCGGTGACATGGGTGCCTGCGGCGAGACGCTGCTCAACATCGCGGGCAGCTTCGCCGGAGGCCTCGCAGGCAAGATCCTCGCCAAGTACGGCGCGCCATGGAACTGGGCGAAGGGGGCCAGGCTCGCCAAACGAGTGGTCAACCTCGTGGGTGATCTGGTCGGCGGCGTCAAGGACATGTGGAACGCCAGCAAGGCCGTGAGCAAGGCCAAGAACGGGCTTTCCAAAGCGACGGACGCCTTGGCCGCCGCCAAGAAGAAGGCCGCTGCCGCGCTCAAGAAGGGCGAGAACGGTTCCTGCCCGGTCAAGCCCGCCAACCACAGCTTCCTTCCCGGTACGAAGGTGCTCGGTGCCGACGGGAGCACGAAGCCCATCGAGGACGTCGAAATCGGGGACATGGTCAGCGTGACCGACCCCGAGACCGGCGAGTCCACCGTGCGTGAAGTGGTCGGCACCATCGTCACCGAGGACGACAAGCACTTCGTCGACCTGACCGTCACGAGCGACTCCGGAGTGTCGGAATCGCTGGTCTCGACGACCACGCACCCCTTCTGGTCGGTGTCCGAGGGCAGATGGGTGGAGGCGGGAGACCTCCGCTCCGGCATGACCCTGCTCAGTGCCGACGGTGCGACCGTCACGCTCGACGGTCTCCGCTACTTCGAGAAGCGGCAGCGGACGCACGACCTGACCGTGGCAGGGATCCACACGTACTATGTGCAGGCAGGGGTCACCCCCCTGCTGGTGCACAACTGCGGCGAGGGCTCGGTCCGGAACGACGTGATCGAGGAGACGATCGCGACCGCCGAAAGCAACGTCGACACCGTGTTCCATAAGCGGAAGTCAAGCCTCCATAGTCCGCTCCAGATCACCATGGAGGACGCGATGGCAACCGGACGCGAGTTCCTCGGTGAGGGTGCACGCGACGTGAGCAATGGCAGAGGGGTGTTCCGGAGTGCCGACGGGCGTCGTGGATTCCGTATTGACCCCGCTTCGCTCGAGGGTGGCCACTGGCCCTTCATACCGCACGTGCATCTGGAGATCTTCGACGAAGCCAAGAAGCATCTGGCCAACAATCACATCCCACTGGTCGGGTAAGAGATGACAAAAATCGAACTGGAAAGGGACGGACGTATCCTCTCGGGTTTCTACGAGGGCTACTTCGTCAGACTCCACGATGATTCCGAGTCCACGGGCGGGTATCTCATCCTTCTCGTCAATGATCTCGTTGCGCCGACGGACGGCGGTGACTACTGGGTGGAGGACATGGCGGAGCTGGAATCCTTCGTGGAGTCGTCCCGGTGGGAGATCGAGTGGGTCGAGTAGGCCGGACCCGTCGCGGGTGACACGGGCACGACCGCCGTCGCCGCCGGAGGGATGCCTCCAGGTGGTGCGGGAGGTGTCGGCCCGTGCCATGCGCGGCCGTCGGCCGGGGGGACCCGGCCGACGGCCGACCGAGATCCACGTCCCGTGGCCGGAGGGTCGCCGCGGCGCTCCGGTGGGGGTGCCGTGCTTCCGGATTCCGGCATGACACTCCTTCTCCGCTCGTAGCCATGAGCCGGAGCGTGGCGCAGGACCTGAAGCCCCGTCGAATGATCGACGGGGCTTCAGGCGTGTCCCGGACGACTCCCGGACGCCCGGCGGTGCGGCAGACATGGGTGCCCGGTCACGTGTGTGGTCCGACCACGTATCCCGCCGGTCGAATAGGGGAGCGGGTTTCGAGGCCGGGACCGGGCGTGTTCGCGGATGGATATCGGCCGCACGTGCGAGCCCTCATACCAGAGCGGGATGCCTGACGGGCAAGTTCGACAACTGCACGGCGGACACGGGCGATACGCGACTACCGTGTGTTGCCGGTGATCAACGGTGGGCTCATATCGGTCGGGCCTGTCCAGCCGTTGACCCAGGCCTGCCCGACCACCGTAGGTGTCACCACATGAATGCCGATTCCTGGTGCCCCACGTACCGAGGACGATGATGTCTCAACTTCGCGCACCCACCGCGCGACCGGAACGCCGCGAGGGCGGACGGCACGGCCGTCCGGGTGGCCGTTCGGGTAGCCGATCGCACTCGGCCGCGAGCAGGCCGCGCGCCGCGCAGCCCGCCCCCGACGCCCGCATGCGACCACAGCTGCTGCGGACGGCCGTGCTGCCCGCCGTCGCCGCCGTGCTGAGCGGGGCAGCGGCCGTCATCTTCACCATCCGGTCCTCCGGCGTGCGCCCGTCCGGCAGTCTCCTGGCGGCGCTCGGCGGATCCGGGGCGCTGGCCGTCGCCGCCGTGGCGGCGGCCTTCCTCGGCGCGAACCGCGTCGTCACCGGGGTCCTCGACCGCTGCCTCGCACTCCGGCGCGCCAGCGCGCAGAGCGACGCCGATCTGCAGCGGCTCGTGGAGCAGCTCCGCAACGGCGAACCCGTGCCCGCCCGGCGGACGCCGTCCCCCGCCGCTCCCGACGCCGACGCCTTCGACCTGCTCGCCCAGGAACTCGGCCGCTCGCAGGACGGGGCCGTCGCGGCCGTCGTCCAGGCTTCGCAGCTCTTCAACAGCACGGGGAACGAACAGAAGGTCGAGGTCTTCGTCAACCTGGCCAGACGACTGCAGTCCCTCGTGCACCGGGAGATCCAGATCCTCGACGAGCTGGAACACGAGGTCGAGGACCCCGACCTGCTCAAGGGCCTCTTCCACGTCGACCACCTCGCCACCCGTATCCGCAGGCACGCCGAGAACCTCGCGGTTCTCGGCGGCGCCGTTTCGCGGCGCCAGTGGAGCAATCCGGTGACCATGACCGAGGTGCTGCGCTCGGCGATCGCGGAGGTCGAGCAGTACCCGCGGGTCAAACTGGTGCCGCCCATCGACGGCACCCTGCGCGGACACGCTGTCGCCGACGTGATCCACCTGCTGGCCGAACTCGTGGAGAACGCCACCGTGTTCTCCGCCCCGCACACCCAGGTCCTGCTCCGCGCCCAGCGGGTCACCGCGGGGCTCGCCCTGGAGGTCGAGGACCGCGGGCTGGGCATGCCGGGCCCCGAGCAGAAGCGGATGAACGCGCTGCTCGCCGACCCCGACCAGGTCAATGTCGCCCACCTGCTCCAGGACGGCAGGATCGGGCTGTTCGTCGTCGCGTCCCTGGCCCGCAGACACGGAATCGCCGTACGCCTGCAGAGCAACATCTACGGCGGCACGCAGGCGGTACTCGTGCTGCCGCAGGTACTTCTTGGCATCGACGACGAGACCGCGGCGCGGGAAGGCGGCGCCCCGGTTCCGCCGCTCGGAGCCGTACACCGGCCCCCCGCCCAGGACGCGGCCCCGCTGCCCCCGGCGGCGGCCCAGCACCCACTGCCACAGGCCGCCCAGGCCGCCCAGCCCCCACTGCCCCAGGCGGCTCCGGCCCCACCGCGGCTGGACCAGCCGCCCCGGCAGACACGGCGCGCAGGAGAGGGGCCTCCGCTGCCGCTCCGTGCCGAGCGGGTCGACGGCCCGAATCCCGCCGCGTCCCCGCCCGGCACAAGCCCCTTGCGGGACAGCGACGCACATACCGGAGTGGCGGCCCCGCACCGGGACCGCGCGGTGGCGGCCACGCGTGCCCCCGGTGCCGTCGGCGATGCACCGGGCCGTCCCCAACTCCCCAGGCGCAGCAACCAGGAGCACCTGGTGCCGCAACTGAGGGAGGCCCCCGTCCCCCGTACCGAGGACGAGGACGTCCTGCACGACCCGGGCCTGATGGCCGCCTTCCGGCGCGGGGTCGACCTCGCCGAGGCCCAGTCGGCCGAGGACCCCGAGCCCGTACCCGCCCACGACCCCGCCGACGGCTCCCCGCCGCGCGCGACGCCGGACACCCGGCCCGTGACGACGCCAGGTCACTTCCCGTCCGTCGGTGCGCAGCGGACCCACGCCCCTGCCCCGCTGCCGGTCCGCGGCCTCACGGCGACGCAGGCCGGTGCCGAACCGCCCGCGGAGGGCTTCCTGGGCCTCCAACTGCCCGATTCGGATCCACGAACCGAGAACACCTTCAAGGAGTCACCATGACGAGCGACATGCCGTCCGGTCAGGTCTCGGACCTCGACTGGCTGCTGAGCGGGCTGGTCCAGCGCGTGCCCTACACGCGCAGCGCGGTCCTGCTCTCGGCCGACGGCCTGGTGAAATCCGTCCACGGCATGGACGCCGACAGCGCCGACCACATGGCGGCCCTGGCCGCGGGTCTGTACTCCCTCGGCCGCAGCGCCGGCGCCCGGTTCGGTGACAACGGCGATGTGCGGCAGGTCGTGGTCGAGCTCGACTCGACGCTCCTGTTCGTCTCGACCGCCGGATCCGGAACCTGTCTCGCCGTCCTCTCCGGCCGTGAGGCGGATGCCGCCGTGCTCGGCTACGAGATGGCCATGCTGGTCAAGAGCGTCCGCCCGTACCTGGCGACCCCGCTCCGGCAGACCGCCGGGGCACCGTTCACCCCGGGGCTGTGAGAGTGCCGGCCCCGCAGGACGGGCCGTTGCTCGACGACGCGGCCGGCCGGCTCATCCGCCCGTACACCGTGAGCAACGGCCGCACGCGGCCGACCACCGTGCTCGATCTGCTGTCCCTGGTGATGGCGACGGGGAGCGAGCCGCAGGTACACCTCGGCCCCGAGCACACCGTGGCGCTGGAGCTGTGCGGCGGCCCGACCTCCGTGGCCGAGATCGCCGCGCATCTCCGGCTGCCCGCCGTCATCACCAAGGTGCTCCTGTCCGACCTGGTCGACTGCGGCGCGGTCACCGCGCACGCCCCCGCATTCCATGACATGCCCACCGACCGATCCCTGCTGGAGGCAGTGCTCGATGGTCTACGACGACAGCTCTGACAGCACCCGAGGCTCCGAATACTTTCCCGTGGCCCTCAAGGTCCTGGTCGCGGGGGGTTTCGGCGTCGGCAAGACGACGTTCGTGGGCGCCGTCAGCGAGATCGCGCCGCTGAGCACCGAGGAGTTACTGACCCAGGTCAGCGTGGGGACCGACAATCTCGAGGGCATCGAGTCCAAGACGGCCACCACGGTGGCCATGGACTTCGGCCGGATCACGCTGTCCGACCAGCATGTGCTCTACCTCTTCGGCACGCCCGGCCAGGAGCGGTTCTGGTTCATGTGGGACGAACTCTCCAAGGGCGCGCTGGGAGCTGTCGTGCTGGCCGACACACGCCGGCTCGCCGAGTGCTTCGCCGCTGTCGACTTCTTCGAGCGGCGAGGCATCGGATTCGTCGTCGCGGTCAACGAGTTCGACGGTGCCTACCGCTACGAACCCGACGAGGTGCGGTCCGCACTCGACCTCGGACCCGAGGTGCCGGTTGTGCTCTGCGACGCCAGGATCGCCAGCTCGGGCACCGGGGCGCTCGTCACCCTGGTCCAGCACCTCATCAACGCCACCGCCCCGGCGCCGCTCTCCGGTTTCGGGGCCCGTACGTGATCCCTTACGGGACCGAACGGCCGCTGCTCACACCGGTCGACCGGGACGGGCCCGCCAGGGTCGCACGGCTGCGCAGGCTCGGGCTGGGGGAGCGCACAGACACGACGTTCGACAGCTTCGACGCCTTCGCCGACAGGGTGGCCGAAGTGACAGCGACGCCGTTCTCGATGGTCAACTTCATCGATGAGAACCGGCAGTTCTTCGCCGGGCTGCACACCCCGGCCGGCAACGGAAAGGGGTCCGGCCTCGGTGCGGTCGCAGCAGGCAGTGGCCGCAGGATCCGCCATCTCGCCAGGGACCACGGCTACTGCCCGCACGTCCTCGTACGGCGCAAGGCCCTCGTGCTGGAGGACGTCTGCGACTACCCGCGCTTCGCCGGCAATCCGGTCGTCGACGACATGGGGATCCGCTCCTACCTCGGAGCTCCGCTGATCGACCGCACGGGGATCGCGCTCGGCACGGTCTGCGCCGTCGACACCGTGCCGCGCCCCTGGGGCCGGGCGGGGCTGGACACCATCAAGCTGCTGGCGCGCGAACTCGTCGGTCAGATCGACCGCAGGGAGGGCGCCCGCGGCTGAACCGGCCGGTCACCCCGCCGGCGGCCGGCCCGTACTGGCACGCAGGACGACCTCGCCCTCGACGCGGACCACCCGCGAACGGTGCTGCCAGCCCCCCGGTTCGCGCAGCGCCAGCGCGATCACGCTCTCGCCCATCGCGGTGAGCGGCAGCGCCACCGTCGTGAGCGGCGGCGACAGTTCCCGTACGAGGGGGATGTCGTCGAACCCCGCCAACGACACGTCCCCCGGTACCTCCAGCCCCTCCTCCCGGAGCGCGGCCAGCGCACCGACGGCCATCACATCGGTCACCGCGAACACACACGTCGGCCTCGGCCCTTCGCGGGCGAGCAGCCGGCGCGCGGCCTCATGGCCGCCCTCCCGGGTGAACGCGCCCTCCACGACCACCTCGAGAGCGATACCCGCCTCCGCGAGCCCCTCCCGGAATCCCGCGAGCCGGTCGGAGACCGTCGTCAGCGACGGAGGTCCGGTGAGCACCGCGAAACTCCTGTGCCCGAGCGCCACCAGCGACCGTGCGAGCGCGGCCGCACCCGCACGGTTCTCCGGCTGCACGGTGTCCACCCGCAGACTGCGGTGCCGGCTGACCACGGCGACCCGGCCGCCGACGCGTACGTAGGGTGCCAGTTCGGCGTCCATGGCGCGCTCCCACGCCCGGTCCTGGAAGCCGGAGCCGATCAGCAGGATCGCCCGGGCCCGCTGGGCCCGCAGCATGGACACGTACGCGATCTCCCGGGACGGTTCACGGAAGGTCGAGGCCAGCATCACCAGGAGGCCCTGCTCGGCAGCCGCCCGCATCACGCCGCTGGCCACCCCGGCGAAGTACGGGTCGCTGACGTCGTGACAGATGACGCCCACCGTACGGTTGCTGCCGGCGCCGGCCAGAACCTGGGCGTGGGCGTTCGGGATGTAGCCGAGCCGGCCGGCCGCGGAGCGCACCCGCTCCCGCAGGTCGTCACGGACCCGGGTGGTGCCGTTGAGCGCACGCGACGCGGTGGCGAGCGAGACCCCGGCCTCGCGGGCCACGGCGTCGAGGGTCACATGCGCCGTTCGTACGCGGTCCGGCGGAACCGGCCGGTCCGGTGCTTCCCGTTCACTCAACTCGACCCCCGAGGGTGCGGTGGTGGCAGAGCCCCGAACTTCGGGACGACCTATTGACCCTGCGCGCCATGAGTCATTAGCGTGGCCAGACCTTACCAGAAAGCGCTTTCTGAAAGCGCCTTCTCAGGCACCTGAAAATTACCCGGCAATCCCCAACCCGCCTACGAATGCAGGGAGTTTGCAGTGAGCCAGAGCGCTTTGGCCAAGAGCCCCGCAGAGATCGCGGGAGTCACCCGGCGAGCGGGGCCCTCCGTGGGGGAGCGGCTCGCCCGCGCGGCCGAGCAGAGCTGGCGTCCGGTCGCGCTGCTGCTGGCGTGCTTCGCCGTCTGGTGGGTGATCGCGGCGGCCGAGCTCGTGGAGCCGTATCTCGTACCGTCACCCGGCGCGACGCTCGACGTGCTGACCGGCAAGACGAGTTACCTGTGGCAGCACACCTGGGTGACCACCTACGAGACGCTGCTCGGCTTCCTCATCGCGGTGGCTGTCGGCGTACTGGCTGCCGTGATCATGGTCTACTCGTCGACCGTCGAGCGGACGCTCTATCCGATCCTGCTCTTCGCGCAGGTCGTCCCCAAGATCGCGATCGCCCCGCTGTTCGTCGTCTGGCTGGGATTCGGTATCGCGCCGAAGATCCTCATCGCTGTCCTCATCGCCTTCTTCCCTGTGGTGATCTCCATGGTCACCGGGCTCAAGGCGGTCGACCCGGAGATGCTCCAGCTGTCGGCGACCATGGGCGCCAAACCCTGGCAGACCTTCGTGAAGATCCGCTTCCCGGCCTCGCTGCCGCACCTCTTCTCGGGGCTCAAGGTCGCGGTCACGCTGGCCGTGACCGGCGCGGTCGTCGGCGAGTTCGTCGGCGCCAACGAAGGACTCGGCTACGTCATCCTCCAGGCCAACGGCAATCTCGACACCCCGATGCTGTTCGCCGGGCTGCTCGTGATGTCCCTGATCGGCGTCGTGCTCTTCGTCGCCGTCGAGATCGCCGAGAAACTCCTGCTCCCGTGGCACGCCAGCCGCAGGGAAACCTCTGCCACCACCTCGTACTGACCTCGTCGTGAGAAGGGCCAAGCCCATGCATGCGCGCAGACTCCTGATCGGTGTCGTCCCCCTTGTCCTGATGGTCACCGCCTGCGGCGGGAACGATCCGGCGACCACCACCAGCGACTCCGGCAAGAAGCTCGACCAGGTCACGCTGACACTCAACTGGTATCCGTACGGCGAGCACGCGCCGTTCTACTACGGCAAGCAGCAGAAGATCTTCGAGAAGCACGGCATCGACCTGAAGATCCAGGCCGGCCAGGGTTCGCAGAAGACGGTGCAGGCGACCGCCGCCGGGCAGACCGACTTCGGCTGGGCCGACACCCCTGCCCTGCTCGCCGGGGTCGACAGCGGCGTCAAGGTGAAGAGCCTCGGTGTCTTCCTCCAGACCACCCCCGCCTCGGTGCAGTCCTTCGACGCCAAGGGCATCAAGACGCCCGCGGATCTGAAGGGCACAACCATCGCCGGCACCGCGGGTGACGCACTGTCGAAGACCTTCCCGATCTTCCTGAAGAAGAACGGGCTGAGCGATTCGGACGTCAAGGTCCAGAACACCGACCCGGCGGGCAAGATCGCCGCGGTGATCTCCGGGAAGACCGACGGTCTGCTCGGATATGCGAGCGACCAGGGCCCCACCATGCAGCACAAGGCCGCCAAGCCCGTGTCCTATCTGCGCTTCTCCGAGCACGGGCTGAACTTCTACTCCAACGGCCTGCTCGCCGGTCAGAAGATCCTCGCGTCCCAGCCCGATCTCGCCAAGCGCATGGTGCAGGCGGTCAGCGAGTCCTGGGCCGCGGCGGAGAAGGCTCCGGAGCCCGCCGTCAGCTCGATGGAGGGTGCCTCGGAGCAACTGCCGCCGAAGACCGTCCTGGCGGAGCAGTTCGCCACGACGCTCACCCTGCTGCACACCGCCTCGACCCAGGGCAAGGCGCCCGGAGTCAACACCGACGCCGACTGGCAGCAGACCGTCGACGTCTTCGCCGAGGCGGGAATGGTCAGCAAGCCCAAGGCCGTGTCGGACTACTGGGACCAGAAGTCGGCGCTGAAGGGATGACGATGTCGAAGGAGGACGCGAGGACGCGACAGCGGGCGACCGACGGAGCCGCGCAGGGCACCCCTGCCGTCGGACTGACCGACGTCTCGGTCAGGTTCCGCGGCAGGGACCGCGACGTCACGGCGGTCCAGGGGGTGTCGCTCGATGTGGCGCCGGGCGAGTTCGTCGCCGTCGTGGGCCCCTCGGGATGCGGCAAGTCGACCCTGCTCAAGCTGGTCGCCGGACTGCTGAGCCCGTCCGCGGGTGACGTCCGGGTCGGCGGGGAGCAGGTCAAGGGGCCGCGCCACGACATCGGTTACGTGTTCCAGCGCGCCGCTCTCCTCGAATGGCGCTCCGCGCTCCGCAACATCCTGCTCCAGGCCGAGATCAGGAAGATGGCTCCGGCCGTGGCACGCGAGCGGGCGGACGACCTGATCCGGATGACGGGCCTCGGCGGCTTCGAGAACGCGTACCCCCACGAGCTGTCCGGGGGGATGCAGCAACGGGTGGCCCTGTGCCGGGCCCTGCTCCACGAACCGCCGGTGCTGCTGATGGACGAACCGTTCGGCGCGCTGGACGCACTGACGCGCGAGCAGATGAACATGGAGCTCAACCGGATCTGGCGGGAGACCGGAACCACCGTGATCCTGGTGACGCACTCGATCTCCGAGGCGGTCTACCTGGCCGACAGAGTGGTGGTGATGAGTCCGCGTCCGGGCACCGTCGCCGAGATCATCGAGGTGGGTCTGCCCGCCGAGCGCGAGTACAGCGAGACCCTCGGGCGCCCGGAGTTCCACGCGGCGGCCACGCACATCCGCGATCTGCTGGGCGCGGCCTCGGCGCACGACTGACACGGAGCGCCGGGCCGGGGGAGCACCCTGGTCCGGCGCCCGCACGTGCCTGCGGCCCTGCCCCGGACACCGGTTCAGGACAGCGCGAACGCGTCCGCCAGCACACCCATCTGCGCGGTGAGCAGGGTGTCGCCGTGATGCCCCATACCGGCGAACTGGCCCGCCGCCTCCAGTCCCACCGAGCCGTGCAGCTGGGCCCATACGAGCACGGCGCCCGCCAGCGCGCGCGCAGGCGTGTCCCCGGCCGCGTCCGCCGCGTACTCGGCGACCCAGGCGCCCACCGCCTCGTCGGTCGCGAGCCAGGCCGCCATCTCCGCCACCAGCGCGGTCACCTCCGCCCCCGGATCCCCTTCCGCGAAGACCGCCAGGAACGGCCCGAGGACCGCGCGTGCCCGGTCCCGCGTGTCGTCCGGGGCCACATAGCCGGGTACCGGTGCGCCCTGGATCAGCAGATAGCGGTGCGGCTCGGCCACCGCCCAGGCCCGGTAGGCCGTGGCGAGCGTCCGCAGCCGCTCGCGCGGGCCCTGCGCGGCGGCCGAGGCCTCGGCCGCCGCG
This sequence comes from Streptomyces sp. NPDC056452, assembly GCF_042796085.1. Lineage (NCBI taxonomy): Bacteria > Bacillati > Actinomycetota > Actinomycetes > Kitasatosporales > Streptomycetaceae > Streptomyces > Streptomyces sp. NPDC056452. The sequence goes on along the minus strand of NZ_JBHTRI010000034.1, from coordinate 46,300 downwards.
CCTGCGACGGCCGTCGCGGCGTCGTCGTACGCATCCCTGATCAGGGCGCTCAGCAGATCGTCACGGCTGGCGAAGTACCGGTAGAGCGCCGGGCCCGACAGTCCCATCTCCTTGGCGATGCGGGTCAGTGCGAGCGCGCCGACACCTGACTCGGCCAGCTGCCGCAGGGCCGTTTCCTTGATCTCCGACCGGGTCTGCTCCCGGTACCTCGCGCGCGGGCCCTGCTGGGCTGAGGCCATCCCCGGCTCCTCGATCCTCGTCGACTGCTATCTGCACTCACGTTCGTTACGGAGTCTAACAAGAGGGATTGTGATTCATCATCGCAGGAGTTACAGTCTCTAACAGTTGCAAGAAGTCGTAGCAGTCCATCGAGGCGAAGGAGCCCACCATGACCGCCGTATCCGACCTCCACACCGTGCTCGGCGCCGGACCGGCCGGCAGCGCACTGGCCCGCGAGCTCGTCACGCGGGGCCACCGGGTCCGGCTGGTCGACCGGTCCGGGACGGGCCCCGAGACGGAGGGCGTCGACCGGTTCGCCGCCGACGTGGCCACCGCGCGAGGCGCCCGCGCCGCCGTGGAGGGCGCGGCCGTCGTCTACCACTGCGTCAACGTCGGCTACCACCTCCAGGTCGAGGTCATGCCGCGGATCCAGGAAGCCGTCGTCGCCGCCGTCGAGGCGACCGGCGCCCGCCTGGTCGTTCTCGACACGCTCTACCCCTACGGACGGACGCACGGAGCCGTGATGACCGAGGACACCCCGTGGAACGCGACCACCCGCAAGGGCGTGATGCGCGCCGAGCTGGACGCCCGCTACCTCGCGGCGCACGACGAGGGCCGTATCCGTGTCGTGCTGGGCCGGTCCGCCGACTTCGTGGGCCCCGGCGTCCTCAACTCCACGCTGGGCGGCGCCGTCTTCCCCGCCGCGCTCACCGGGGGAGAGGTCCCGGCACTCGGCGACATCGATCTGCCGCACAGCTACACGTACATCGGGGATGTCGCCGCGGGACTCGCCACCCTCGGCGAGAATCCGGACGGTGACGGACGGGTCTGGCACCTGCCCACCGCTCCGGCGCTCACGACCCGGCAGATCCTCGCCATGACCGAGGAGCGCGTCGGCCGCCCCCTGAACATCACGGTCGTCGGCGAACCCCGTCCGTTCGGCCCGTTCGACGAGGTCTTCATGGCGGAGTACGCCGAGATGTTCTACCAGCACACCGAGGGGCAGACGCTCGACTCCTCGGCGATCGAGGAGGCGTACGGGCTGGTCCCGACGCCGCTCCCGGAAGCCCTGGACGCCACCCTCGCCTGGTACGGGGAGCTGCTCGCCGCTCACTGAGAACGCGGACCGGCCCCGGGGGTGAACGCTCCCCCCGGGCCGGTCCGCGCCGCGCCTCAGTACCGCAGTCGCGACAGATACGTATAGCTGGCAAGAGCCGAGGCGAACGGGTCAGCCGGCGCGTCGTGCTCCACCAGCCACTGCTTCACCCCGCCCCGCCGCGCCGTGTCGAACATCGCCGGGAAGTCCAGCACGCCCGACCCGACATCCTCGAAGCCCCCGTCGGGCGCCATGTCCTTCACATGGAGTGCGGGGAAACGCCTGGGATGGCGTACGAAGAGCTCACCGGGAGCCGAGGCCCCGCCGTTCGCCGCCCAGTACAGGTCCAGCTCGAATCCGACCAGTTCGGGATCGGTCTCGGCGAGCAGGATGTCGTACAGGCTCACCCCGTCCACGACCTCGTGATCGCTGCCGTGATTGTGGTAGAGCAGCTTCAGACCGGCCTCGCGCGCGACCTGTCCCACTCTGTTGAACTCCCGGGCCACTTCCCGGTATCCGGCCGGCGAGTGCAGGGATCCCGGCAGGCTGGGCACCACGATCCACCGGCCGCCGAGCGTGTGGATGTCCTCCAGCGCCTGCGGCAGCCCCGCTCCCTTCACGATGTCGTACGCGACGTGTTCGAGGACTGCCTCGAGCCCGGTCCCGTCGAGCATGCGGCGGATGTCAGCCGCACTGTTGCCGTGCCGCCCGCTCACCCCGACCGTGGCGTAGCCGATCTCGGCGAGCCGCTCCAGGGTGCCCCCGAAGTCCGTGGCCAGCGGTGTACGCATCGTGTACAGGTGCATACCGATGCCGGACGGGGGGATCCGCCTGCGGCAGCCGGACGGTGCGGCCGACGCCGTCCCCGTACCCACTGCCGCGGCTGCGGCGACGCCCAGGGCCGAACCGAGAAACGCTCTCCGTGTGCCGTTCATGCCGTCACTGACCTCCACTCACGTCGATCCGGACCGATCCGGTGCTGGTGTCGCCCTTGTCGTCGGTCACCGTCAGATGGGCGGTGTACGCACCCGCGCGGGCATAGGTGTGCGTGGCGGTCGCGCCCTCCGGGGTGGCCGGATCCGTGTTGTCGCCGAAGTCCCAGTGGTACGAGGCGATCGTGCGCCCGCTCACCGGCTGGACCACACTGCTCAGCGACACCGCGAGCGGCGCGCCACCGCCGGCAGGGGCCGCCTTCACACCGACCTTCGTACCGGGCTTCTTCTCCACGCCGGAGCCGTTGAAATGCAGCCAGTCGACCGCGAACAGATCGGCCTTCTCGCTGCTCCACCCGGGGTTGGTGAACACCGCGTAGAGCTTGGTGCTGCTGCCCGGGTTCGCGAGGGCCGTCGTCGGCGACACGACCGTGCCCCAGCCGCCGGTGTTCGGGACGGTCACCGAGCCGAGGAGCCGGCCGTCCGGTGAACCGGCCCGGAATTCGACCGTCCCGCCGAGACCGCCGGAAGCCGCACCGACCGTCACCGACGTGATGTTCTTGAGGTTCACGGGATCGAAGGCGACCCAGTCACCGTCCTCGATCTCCGTCAGCCGCTTGCCGCCCGAGGCGTCAGCGCGGTCGGCGACCACCACTCCGTCGTGCGTGCCTCCGGTCGACGTGAAGTGTTCGGCCTCCCGGAACGCGGTGCGCAGCGTCAGTGAGGTCGAGCCGGTGAGCGCGGGGGCGTCCGGGGCACCCTTGTCCGTGTACTGCGCGGTGATCCCGTAATAGAGGTTCTGGCCCGGGCCGTGGCTGTCACCGGCATCCGTGACGATCTCCCCCGTGCACCCCGTGTAGTTGTCGAGAGGGTGCAGATGCGTGTCGTGGCCGAGCTGGGACTGCACCACGACCCGTGAGCAGTCGATCGGCGCGTCCCGGCCGTCCTCCTTGTCCTTCACCTTCACGGTGAAGGGAATGGTGTCACCGAAGCTGAACATCCCGCCGTCCGGCGGCTGTTGGATCATCACCTGCGGTCTGTTGTTGCCGACGGTGATGTCCTGGACCGCGAGCGCCGTCAGACCGCCCGGCCCGGTGACCGTGAGGCGCGCCGTGAACAGGCCCTTGGACCGGTAGGTGTACGAGGGGTTCGCCTCCGTCGAGTCGGTGCTGCCGTTGCCGTCGAAGTCCCAGGCGTACGTGACCGGTTGCTCGCCCGGGAGTCCGGATCCGGCGCTGGAGAACGCGACGGTCAGGGGTGCGGAGCCGTTGTCCCGGTCGGTGGTGATCTTCGCGTCGGGCAGTCGGCCGTCACCGACGTAGTCGATGCGGTAGATGCCCGCGCCCTCGTTGCTGCCGCCACGGCCCGTACCGCTGCCGAGCCCGAAGTCGATGACGTACAGCGCCCCGTCCGGGCCGAAGTCGGCGTCGAACGGCTGGTTCCACTCCATGTCCGCGAAGACGCCGTTGATGGACTGGAGATCGCCGGCCGCCACAGGGGCGAACCTGGGATCCGAGAACGTCTGTCCCTCCCGCTGGAAGGAGAAGGTCTTGAACCAGCGGCGGGTCAGCTCGTAGTTGAGCCACTTCCCCTCGAAGTACTCGGGGAACTTGGTGCGGTAGGTGTTCTTCGGGTCGTAGTCGTAGACGGGACCGCTCATCGGGCCGCCGCCCCCGGTGCCGAGCTCCGGGAATTCGGCGGACGCGGAGTAGGCGTACCAGACGGTGGCCGGCTGGGCGGGTGGCAGTTCGCGCAGACCCGTGTTGTTCGGCGAGTCGTTGACGAGCGCGTCGCAGTCGAAGGCCGGACCCGAAGTCTTCGTCGTGAAGTCGTAGTCGTTGAAAGGGGTGTTGTTACCCGTGCAGTACGGCCAGCCGAAGTTCCCCGCCTCGGTGATCCGGGTGTACTCGACCGTCCCCTCGGGTCCCCGTCCCGCGACGGCCTGCCTGGCGTCGGGGCCGTAGTCCGCGACCATCAGCGCACCACTCAGCGGGTCCGTCGTGATCCGGAACGGATTGCGCATGCCCATCGCGTAGATCTCCGGGCGGGTCCTGTCCGTGCCCGGTGCGAAGAGGTTGCCCTGGGGCACGGTGTACGTGCCGTCGTCCTGCGGAGTGATCCGGAGAACCTTGCCCCGCAGGTCGTTCGTGTTGCCGGAGGTGCCCTGTGCGTCCCAGGCGCGGCGCCCCTCGCCCTCGTCGATGGGCGCGAAGCCGTCGGAGGCGAACGGGTCCGTGTTGTCGCCCGTCGCCGCGTACAGATTGCCTGCCTTGTCGAAGGTCAGGGAGCCGGCCATGTGGGAGTTGGCCCTGCCCTCGCCGCGCAAGGTCGGAATGGTCAGCAGGCGCTTCTCGGACGCGGGATCGACGGTGTTCCCGGAGACGGTGAAGCGGGAGAGGTTGAGCCGTTTCTCGGTCTTGTCGGAATGCAGCAGATAGAGCCAGTTGTTCTCGGCGAACCCAGGGTCAAGGGTGAGGCCGAGGAGTCCGTCCGACTGGCTGGTCATCTCCGGTGTGTATGCGAAGTCCAGTGCCGTGGACACCTTCATGGTCTCCTGGTCGATGACCTTGAGCTTTCCGGTGCGCTGGGCGAAGAACACCCGCCGGTCGGGGGCTACGGCCAGCTCGAACGGGTCGGCGAGATCGCTGGTGGCCAGCGGAGTGCGCTGGAACGAGCCCGTCCGGGTGGCCGTGCAGTCGCCCTCCTTGGCACCCGCGGCCCATTCGATGCCGCCCAGCAGATGCTTGACGAAGCCCTCCTCCTGGAAGGCCGAGGCCGCATGGCCGCCCGCGGTGAACCAGGAGCGGCCGCCGTCGTAGTTCTGGCACCAGGACCACGGATGGTCCACACCCTCGTCGAGGCCGTCGATGCCGTCGCGCACCTTGATCTGCGCGAGTGTGTGCACCTTGGAGGTCGGATTGGTGCGCCAGTTGTACCACTCCTCGGTACGTTCCCAGAGGTCGGGAAGGTCCTTGGTGGACGGGTGCGCGTGGTCGAGGACCTTGACGCGGCCGGTCTGCACCGCCGGGTGCTGGTCGAAGATGGCGCCGACGAGACCCTCGTACCAGTCCCAGTCGCGCTCACTGGCGGACGCGGCGTGCAGACCGACCCAGCCGCCACCCGCCCGGATGTACTTCTGCAGGGCGGCGCGCTCATCGGCGGTCAGCAAGTCACCCTTCTCCGGCGTGGAGTTGGTGTTGTTGAACACGATCGCCTGGAAGCGGGCGAGATCCGTGTCGTTGAAGACGGCCGAGTCGTCCGTCGCCTCGACCTCGAATCCGTTCTCGGCGCCGAGTTTTCTGACCGCTTCGATCCCGGCGGGAATCGAGTCATGGGTGAAGTTCGTGACCTCGGAGTACACCAGGACACGGAACGGCGCTGCCTGGGCTCTTGGTGGCGACGCCACGAGAAGGCCGAGGATCAGCGCCAGAAGCGCGGTGAGGGCGATGAGGGGCGGGGGGAGGGTGCGGGACGCGGGACTGCTCCGTAACGGGCGGCTGCTCATTGGGCGCTCCCTGTGCGGTTGAAGCCGACTGTGGGGTGTAGAAAGCGCTTTCTGGAGTGCGTTGTTCAGAGTAGGTTCACGTCTTCGGCGGGGTCAATGGGTCGGCAGCGCTCGGTGGGACTTCCCGTGATTGTCGGTGCCGGGCGCTACGGTCGGATCGACCGCAGCCGCTGGAACTCACCGGATCGGGGACCGTCGATGCCCACCACCGCCGACGACGTACGCACCATCGCGCTGGCCCTGCCCGACACGGCCGAGAAGCTCGCCTGGGGGCAGCCCACCTTCCGGGTGGCGGGCAAGATCTTCGCCGCGCTCGGCGACGACGACACGACCATGGGTGTGAAGTGCCCGGTCGAGGACAGGGCCGAGCTGATCGCCTCCGAGCCGGAGAAGTTCTTCGTCCGCAAGGGCCACGACGACAACTACGCCTGGCTGCGGGTGCGGCTCGCCGCCCTGGAGGACGCGGTCGAGCTGACCGCCGTCCTCACCGACTCCTGGCGGCAGGCCGCCCCGCGCAAGCTGCTCGACGCCCACCCGGAGCTGAGCGTTCCGCCCGCTGCCGGCGGCTGAGGGGTACTCAGGAGGACAGGAACTCCGTGATCCGCTGCCGCAGGCCGCGAGGATCCAGGCCGTGCGCCGCCAGGTGTTCCGCCTGCTGTCCGTACCTGCGCAGTTCGGCCCGGCCCACCCCGAGCCCGAGGACGCGGTGGGGCAGATCGACGAGTGCGTCGCCCGCCGCGGCCGTGGACGTACCCGCCAGGTAGGGCTCGACGACCACGACGTCGGCGGTGGGGCCCGCGCCGGCCGCCCGGCGCAGTCCCGCCGCGTCGAAGGGCCGCACCGTGGTCGCGTACAGCACGGTCACATCCAGGTCCTGCGTCGCCGCGAGCACGTTGTCGAGCATCGGTCCCACGGCGATCACCACGCCGCCCGTTCCTTCCCGGACCGTGCCGAAGCCGGTCCCGCCGACGGGGCGGCCCTTCCCGTTGGACTGGAGGGAGAGACGCACGTACACGCGGCCGTCCGCCGCGACCGCCTGCCGCACGAGCGCCTCGGCCTCGTCCGGGTGGCCCGGCACGTGCACCGTCCAGCCGTCGAGCGTGTCCAGGAGGGCGATGTCGCCCGGCGACATATGGGTGAAGCCCCCGGCCGGCCAGTCGTACGAGGCCCCGGCGCTGACCAGTACGCCACCGACCCCCTGGTGCCCCAGGTCCAGCTTCACCTGTTCGAAGGGCCGCTCCACGAGGAAGCTGGCGAACGTGTGCATGAGCGGCCGCATCCCGGTCAGGGCCATTCCGGCTCCTGCCCCGATGAGCAGCTGTTCCCTGATCCCTACGTTGATCACCCGGTCCGGGTGCGTCCGCTCGGCCCGGTCGAAGCCGTCCCGGCTGATCTCGGCGAGCACCAGGGCGAGGCGGGGGTCCTCGTCCAGCAGTCGCGAGGTGGTGGCGATGAACCGGTCACGCATGGTGTCCATGGAAGTGTCTCCGTTGTCCTGTCTCGGCGTCGTCCTGCTCGGGGCGGCGCGGGGCGGGGCGTTCAGTGCTTGGGCGTCACGCGGGCGATCACGGCGTGCGGCCTGCCGGGATGCGGCGCGGTGAAGGCGTCGTACAGCGCCTCGTGGTCCCGGCCGTCCACGCTCAGGACCGACCAGCCGGCGGCCTCGAACCGTGCGGCGATGCCCCCGGGCCTGGCGTGGGAGGCGGAGGCGTTGTCGATCACCAGGGTGTGGAGCTGTTCGAGGCCGGCCGGGCCCGCGTAGGCGATCGCCTCGTGATTGCTGCCCTCGTCCAGCTCGGCGTCCCCGGTCAGGACCCAGACGCGCGGGTCGGTCAGGCCCTGCGCCCGGAGCCCCAGCACGCTGCCCACGGCCAGGGGGAGCCCGTGTCCGAGGGACCCGCTGCCGATCTCGGCCCCCGGCACCAGCAGCCGGTCGGGGTGGTGCCCGAGCGGTGAGTCGTACGACCCGAAGCCGGGGAGGAGCTCCTCGCCGAAGAAGCCGCGTGCGGCCAGCACGGCGTAGTACGCCATCGGCCCGTGGCCCTTCGAGAGCAGGAGCCGGTCGCGGTCGGGGGCGTCGACGGTGCCGGGTGAGACCCGCAGCACCCGGTCGTACAGCACCCAGAGGGCGTCGAGTGTGGAGGTCGCGGCGGGCCCGTGCTTCTCGTCACCCGTCATCAGGCTCATCAGCCGGTTCAGGTCGCTGTACCCGTGGACCGGCGCGGCGGCAGTCGTGTTCGTCATGCCGCCAAGCGTTGAACATCAAGCATGGTTGAGGTCAAGGGACGGAAACGGTTCGTGACCACCCGTCCAAGTGCGGTATTGTTCTCATGCGCGTTCGGCCAGGGGAAAAGACCAGGTCAGACGGGCAACGGGACGTGGCGCAGCTTGGTAGCGCACTTGACTGGGGGTCAAGGGGTCGCAGGTTCAAATCCTGTCGTCCCGACTCGAAAGAGTCGCAGGTCAGAGGCCGTATCGGAGTGATTCCGGTGCGGTCTTTCGGCTTTCCGGGACCGTTTGCGGACCGGGCCTCCGTGGTGCACCTCGACGTGGATCGACGGGTCGGGTCAACGGCTGAGGACGGCACGTACGCACTTGCCGCCGTGCCCGGAGAAATTGACGGTGACCGTGCGGGCGAGAGCGCGGACCAGGGGCCAGCCGAATCCGCCTCCGCCCCCGACCAGGTCCGGCGGGCGCTCGCGGGGTGGTGCGTGGCTGGGGTCCCGCACGACGATCTCCAGCGTGACCGGGTCTGCGGTCAGGCTCATCGCGGTGAGACCCCCCGCATGCCGTAGCGCGTTCGTCACCAGCTCGGAGACCACCAGAGCCGCGTTGTCGACGCACTCCTGGGTGGGGGCGGGCGACAGCTCCGAGAAGAACTCGCGCATGTCGTCGCGCGCTTGTGCGGCCGTGGCCGGACACGTGGTGCGCCGGGCGGGTTCGGTTCCCCGTTCCCTCGTGATGTGCGGCCGACTCATGTTCTGAACCTCCTTCGCTACAACGCTTTGCTCCGGTGAATTGCTCCTGCCCCGATCGCGAGGGGGCTAACTCATCCGGTGTCGGCTCGGGAGACTCACGTGTGGCGGTGACCGAGGTGGTGGCCGGCGAACCGGGCGCGCTGTCAGTGGACCTGGACCTCACCCAGGAACCAGCCGTTGACGGCCGCGAGACCGATGCGGAACAGCCCGCCGTGCTCGGGGAAGACCGATCCGGCGCCGACGACCTTGCCGCCGTTCAGATGGATGTAGTTGCCGAACCGCTCGGGTTGTTCCTTCTCCCACGTGAAGTCGGCGGAGAAGACACTCGCGCGGCTCCCGGAGTCGGCGAGTTGCTCGGCGATGTGATCGGCCCACACAGCATGCGGCACCACCTCTCCGGTGATGGTGGTGCCGTTGACGACCAGAGTGATCGGCAGGGAGAGCCCCTCCGTCTCCACTCGGTCGGTCAGCCTCTTCAGCAGGGGATCAACATCGCTCATGCCCGGAACAATAGCCCCGCGCCGGCACCGCGGCCCACCCCGGAAACAAGCTCGGGACCGTGCCGCACAGGGCCCGCGAAGTGTGCGTGCATGGGTGGCCGGGAGCAGGGCACACGGGGGGAGCACGACAAACGTCCTGCAGCCGCCGATCCCGCGACGGCCAGGACTCCACCTGGCACCGGTTGCGCGGCTGGCAGGAACAGGGTGCTGCGGGCCTGTCGAGTGCAGAGCCCGTACGCACCGAAGCAGACGTGAAGATCGGAATCGAAATGATTGTACTTGGCGTCATATTGCTCCTCATCGGCATGCTCGTCGGTGTCTCGTTGCTGACGACGGTCGGTGGCGTCCTCGTGGTCGTCGGTGCGGTCCTGTGGATCCTCGGCGCGAGCGGACGCGCGGTCGGCGGGCGCAAGCACTACTTCTAGAGCCCACCCGCTGCGAGGGCCGGGGCCGGCGGAGTTGTCCATCCGCCGGCCCCGCAGTGCCGACCGGCCCGTTCGACCTCTACGGTGACCCGCGCGGATCAGCGCCTTTGCCGCCCTGCCGGCCCCGGTACCGCCTTCGCGCCCGCCTACCATGTGCGCATGGTGGTCTACGCTCCCGCGGTCCTGTTCTTCCTTGCCTTCTGCGTCGGAGTACTGCGAGACCGCCGCCGGTTCAGCAACGCCGTGTTCCTGGGCCTCGCAGGAGTGTTCGCGCTGTCCGCCTGGCTGGTCGAACTCATTCGGGAGGACGAGCAGTTGGGCAGATCAGTTGTCGTCGGGCTCCTCGGCCTCGCGACGCTGGGCATCATCGTCCTCTCCGGATTTCTGGTGTCCAACGGTGTGACCATGATCCGCAAAGAGGGGCGAAGTCCGGCGAACCTTCTGTCACTGCTGGGAGGAATCGTCCTGGTGGGGCTGCTCGCGCTGCTGGTTGCCGCGTGGGTCCTTCACACCCGCACGTTGCTGATCGTGGCGGGGACGGCCGTCGCCCTGGCGGGATACGTCGGGTTCCTCTTCCTCTGCTTCATCTCTTACGCGTTCCTCTACGGGCGTCTCCACATTCGCCGAAAGGCCGACTACGTGGTGGTTCTCGGCTCGGGACTCGTGGGCGGTTCCTCGGTGCCCCCGCTGCTGGCCGGCCGTCTCGAACGGGCCCGTGCCGTCCACGCCAGGCTCTCCGTGCGAGGGAGGCAGCCGGTGCTTCTCACCTCCGGCGGTCAGGGGCCGGACGAGGACCTGCCGGAGGCGCACGCGATGGCCGACTACCTGGTGGAGCGCGGGTTTCCGGCTGAACTGGTCGAACGTGAGGACCGCTCGGCATCGACCGAGGAGAACCTCAGGTTCAGTAAATCGATTATGGAGAAGGCGAATCCGGACTACCGCTGCGTGATCGTCACGAACAACTACCACGTGTTCCGTGCGGCGATGACCTCGCGGCGGGTCGGAGTGAGAGGCCACGTGGTGGGCTCTGCGACAGCCTCGTACTTCTGGCCCAGCGCGATGATCCGTGAGTTCGTCGCGATCTTTCTCGCCTACCGGCGCACCAACCTCGGTATCTGCCTCGCCCTTCTCCTCGGCGGCGCGATCATCTGGTGGATCCGATGAACCCTGGCGGACGGAAGGGCCCGGTGTCCCCACTCTTCGAAGGCGTGCCGCAGAGGCCGTACCGGAAGGATCCGGTACGGCCTCTGCGTTGTTGAGGGCCCTTCTCAGGCCGTCTGACCGGAGCCGGAACCCGTTCCCGTCGCGGCCTTGATGCCCTTGGTGATGTCATCCATGACCGAGACCTTCGGCGCCTTGGCGTTGACGTCGAATCCGGAGCGGACCAGGACGATCATGTCCTTGATGTTCGGGGAGGGGAACGCGAGCGACTGCACGTACCCGTCGTCGCCGTTCTTCGTCACCACCTTCCAGCGCACCAGGTAGCCCTTCTGGCCGGCCACCGTGACCGCCTCGGACTTGAGCTGCTGGTGCGAGGTGATCCCGCCGTAGATCTCCTCGCCGTACGACTCCTCGGAGTTGGCCTGGATGTCCTTCTCCGCTGCGGCCTTCGCCGTCGTCGCCGCGTTCTTGAGGGCCTGTGCGGGGGCGGAGAACACGCCGCCGCGCACGCACTTCTGGCTCTCGTCGCCGGGGCAGGTGTACTCCCCGGTGGTCACTCCGGCACCGACCGGACCGGACTGGCCGGCCCATCCGTCGGGTACGGGGATGCTGATCCCGCTGGCCAGGTCGGTCGCGTAGCCCTCCTCGGTCGGGACCTGCTCGCGGGGGTTCTGCCCGCTGCCGCCGTCCTCGCCTTCCTCGCCGCCACCGGGTGCGCCCGGGCGGTCCGGGTTGCCCGAAGGTGCGGGTGCGGGGGACGTGGCGGAGGTCCCGGCCCGGTCGCCGGAGTCGTCCCCCAGCAGATAGGCGCCGCCGCCGACGGCAGCGAGCACGACGACACCGGCGGCGATGCCGGCGCCGATGCGTATCCGGCGGCGCCGGACGGCCGCTGGCGGTATGCGGAGCTGGTCGGTCCACCGGCTTCCGTCCCACCAGCGTTCCTGGCGGGGGCCGATTCCTGAGTACCCGGGGTCTGCATGCCAGCCGGGCGGGGTCGTCTGGGTCACGAGGAGCACCGTAGGCGCACCGGGTGAGAATCGTATGAAACCCACAGGGTGGCCGTGGTCACTTCTCGCGGGCGGAGTGTCCGGTGAGCGAGCCCGCGGCACCGTTCACCGCCGGGCGGCTTCGGGCGTGCGCGACGGGGCGTCTCATCGCCTCGTCCGACATGTGGCGCAGTGTGGCGAGTTGAACCCCTACTGTGATCGTTCCTTCGATGTTTTTGCTCAGTCTTGTTGCGGTCCATGCCGTGGGGTGAGCATCCTTGGACGTAGTCACGAAGCGTTCCGGAGACGTTGCTCCGAGTGGCTGGCGACCCCGCGTCGCACTCACCGCCCGTTGGACACGCCGCCCAGGAAGATGCCGTGATGGCCCGCCCCGAGGTATTCCGCCTGCCCCCGACCGGGCATCGCCGGAACGACCCGGCGGGATCTCGCCCCGGCCCCTGCGCCGTTGGTGCCGACGCCCGAGAACTGCCCTGCAGCGCCGCGGCATTCGCCGTCGCGCAGGGCGCGGGAGACGGCCACTTACCCCATCCGCCCGCCTCCGCCCGAGGAACTGATGACACTGTCTCTGCCTGCCGTGACCGCCTGGCTTCTGGCCGCGGCCATGATGGCCACCGGGATCCTGGCGCTGCGTTACCGCAACTCCGCCGCCCTTCGCGCCGAGCGCATCGCCTTCCTCGAACGCACCCTGCGTGCTCATGAAGAAGAGACCCGGCACCTGCTCGAACGGCGGCTGCCCGCTCTGAAGGACGTTCTGTCGCAGGGCAGGCCGGGTGAGATACCCGGGCCGCTGCACCCCGAACTGGCCGGTTCGCCGTTCGCCCGCACCCACGACGGAGTGCTCGCCCTCTACCGGGACGTGGCGGCCGACGCCGAACAGTCCTCCCAGGGACTCCTGCTGGCGGTGGCCCGCAAACTCCAGGGGCTGGCCAACAACCAGCAGATGAAGATCACCGAGATGAACCAGCGCCACGACGCGCCGGAGTTCCTCCAGGATCTGATGGACATCGACCACACCAACGCCCAGATCCTGCGCCGCGCCGTGGGCATGGCCGTGATCTGCAAGGCCTGGCCGGGACGCCAGCACAACGCGACGCCGCTGCACGACGTCGTACGCGGAGCGGTCGGCCGGATCCTGGACTACCGGCGTGTGCACATCGTGCGGATCGAGGACTCCCGCGCGGTGTCGGGCAGAGCCGTCGAGGCGCTCGTCGTGACGCTCGCCGAACTGCTGGAGAACGCGACGCGTTCGTCGAACCCCAGCACCCCCGTCCAGGTCCACGTCCAGCTCACCCACGGCGGAGTCGCCGTCGTGATCGAGGACGCCGGTGTCGGACTGAACGCCGCCGAGCGCGAGAAGGCAGCCCGTCTGCTGCACGACGAGGCGCTCGGCGTCGCCGGTCTCGGCAGCCCGCCGCGTTTCGGTCTGGCCGCCTGCGGCTCCTTGGCCCGGCGCTACGGCTTCGCGGTGTCCGTGGACTCCGCGTCGGCCTTCGGCGGGGTACGGGCCGTCGTGAACATCCCGTCCGCGCTGCTCACCGACGCCCCGCCCGCATCGAGCCCCGAACCGGCCCGAGCCGTCCCGGCGCCCGCCGTGCCCCGGCAGGCCGGTGAACCGGTGGCGGCGGCGCCGCCGAGGGCGACCACGGCCGGCGGCCTGCCCAAACGGACCAGGCAGCCCGCCGCCCGGGCGGCAACTCCGGCGCCCGCGGACCCCGCTCGGGCGACCGCACGCCGCAGCCCGCGCGAGGCCGCCGCCCCGCTCGACGCCTTCCTCCGCGGCAGCCACGCCGCAGCCCACGACCACCGCCCGACCAGCGAGGGGACCCCCGAGGCATGACTCAGAACCGCGACGCCTGGATGCTCAAACAAGTACTCGACCAGCCCGAGGTGTACGACGCGATCCTGGTCGCCGCCGACGGTCTGGTGATGGCCTTCTCCCCGGGACTCGACCGGGACGAGGCCGACCGCATAGCCGCCGCGCTCTCCGGCGTGCAGGCCACCAGCAGCGCCACCGCGATGTTCTGCCGCGCCCCCGCCGACTCCTGGCGGCAGAGTCTGGTCGAGTTCGACGGGGGCTTCGTCATCACCATCCACGCGGGGGACTCGACCTATCTGTCGGTCGCGACCTCGGGCGCCGCCGATGTCGGGCAGGTCGCCTACCGGATGCACGAGGTGGTCGACCAGCTCGGCCGGGAGATGGGCAGTTCACCGCGCCAGGACGTCGGCAGCCCGACGTGACCCCGCGGCGCAGGCGCGATCTGGTGCGCTCGTTCGTCCTCACCCAGGGACGGGCGCGCCCCACCCGCAACACCCATGTCCTGGACGTGATCACGATGGTGACCACCGTCCCGGGCAGGTCGGTCGCAGGCCTGCTGCCGGAACAGCTGGCAGTGGTCGAGCTGTGTCGCGGCGGCTATCTGTCCGTCATCGAGGTCGCGGGCCATCTGGGCCAGCCGCTCACCATCACACGCGTCGTCCTCGGCGACCTGCTCGACTCCGGGCACGTCGTCACCCGTACAGCCCGGACCGCCGACGCGCAGTCCCCGGAATCCGGCGACGCGGCGGCTCCCACCACCGCACACATCTTGGAGAAGTTGCTGCATGGCCTCCAGGCTCTTTGACGGCATCTACGTCCGCGACACGGTGCAGCTGACCGCCAAACTCATGGTCGTCGGCCCCTTCGGCGTGGGCAAGACCACCCTGATCGGTGCCGTCAGCGAGATCGAGCCCCTGCGCACCGAGGAACTCATGACGCAGGCCGGTGCGACGGTCGACGACAACAGCGGTGTCCCGCAGAAGACCACCACGACCGTCGCCCTGGACTTCGGCAGGGTGACGCTCGCGGACGATCTCGCCCTGTACCTCTTCGGTACGCCGGGCCAGCAGCGCTTCGCCCGGATCTGGCAGGACCTCGCCCGCGGCGCCTACGGCGCGCTCGTCCTCGGGGACTCCCGGTACCTCGACCAGTCCTTCGAGGCGCTGGCCCTGGTGGAGAGCTACCGGCTGCCGTACATCGTCGCGCTCAACCGGTTCCCCGACACTCCGGCGTACCCGGAGGAGGAACTGCGCGAAGCCCTCGACCTGGACCCCGGAACGCCCCTGATCATGTGCGACGCCCGAGACCGCGAATCCGCGAAGAACGCGCTCATCGAGCTCGTCCGCCATCTGTTCGCCCGCCACCAGGAGATGTCGTGACAACGCTGCCCACCGGCCCGGGATCACCGCCGCCGGGCTGTCCTGCCCACCGGGGCGTGCCCGGTCAGGACACCGCGTCCGGACTGCCCGCCCTCTACGGGGCGGAGTTCGCCGCCGATCCGCACGCCACGTACGAACGGCTGAGGAAGGAGGGCGTGGCGCACCCGGTCGAACTGGCCCCCGGCGTCGAGGCCGTCCTCATCACCGGTTACGAGACCGCACTCGAAGTACTGCGCAGCCCGTACTTCAGCAAGGACGCACGCCGCTGGACCGCGCTCGCCGAGGGCAAGGTCCCGGCCGACAACCAGGTCGTACCGATGATGGGCTGGCGGCCCAGCCTCTGGTTCGCCGACGGGGAACGCCATCTGCGGCTGCGCGCCTCGGTCGACGACGCCCTGGGCCGGGTCAACCCCCATCAGCTGCGGGCCTATGTGCAGCGCAGCGCCGGACAGCTCATCGACCGGTTCGAGCACGAGGGCAGGGCCGACCTCGTCTCCCGGTACGCCGACCCGATCCCCGCACTCGTCTTCGCCCAGCTGTTCGGCTGCCCGGACGAACTCACCAGCAGGATGGCGGCGGCCTGTGTGCGGATGATGGACGCGGAACCCGCGGTCGCCCAGGCGGGCGGCGGCGAACTCGCCATGTGTCTCGGCGAGTTGATCGCGATGAAGCGAGCCAGCCCCGGTGCGGACGTGACCACCTGGCTGCTGGACCACCCCTCCGCGCTCTCGGACGAGGAGATGATCCACCAGCTCGTCGTCCTGATCGGCGCGGGTACGGTGCCCCAGTCCGCGTGGATCGCGACCGGCACGATGATGCTGCTCGCCGACGACCGCTTCGCCAGCGACCTGACGGGCGGCAGCCTCACCGTCGCCGACGCGCTCAACGAAGTGCTGTGGCTCCACTCCCCGCTGTCCAACTTCTCCTTCGTCTACGCGGTCCACGACCACACGCTCCGCGACCGGAGCACCGGTGCCGAGACCGCGATCCGGGCCGGTGTCCCCGTGCTGATCAGCCACGCCGCCGCGAACACCGACCCGGTGCTGGACATCGGGGCGGGGCAGCGGGCGGCGAACACCTCGCACCTCGCCTTCGGCGCCGGACCGCACGCCTGCCCCGCCAGGGACACGGCCGGGGTCATCGCCGAAGTCGCCGTGGAGATGCTTCTGGACCGGCTTCCCGACATGGTCCTCGAAGTGGACTCCGCCGAACTCACCTGGCGCCCCGGTCCGTTCCACCGCTCGCTCACCGCTCTGCCGGTGCGCTTCGACGCTGTCCGTGCGACCTCCACCCAACCGCCCGTCGCTGCAGTAGGAGAACCGACATGGAACCCCGAACCTGTCCCGTCCTCGACCCGACCGGCGCAGACCTCCACGCGGAAGCCG
The DNA here is from genome assembly GCF_042796085.1 of Streptomyces sp. NPDC056452. Classification (NCBI taxonomy): domain Bacteria; kingdom Bacillati; phylum Actinomycetota; class Actinomycetes; order Kitasatosporales; family Streptomycetaceae; genus Streptomyces; species Streptomyces sp. NPDC056452. Next base: position 29,897 of record NZ_JBHTRI010000034.1, on the reverse strand, counting down.
CCCGTCTCCGCACCCAGGGGTCTGCGACGCTGGTGGAACTCCCTGGTGGGGTCACGGCCTGGTCGGTGACGCGGCACGACACCATCAAGGAACTGGCCGCCGACCGCAGGGTCTCGCGCGACCCCCGCAGCCACTGGCCCGCCCTCGACGGCGTACCCCAGGACTGGGCCCTGAACGTCTGGGTGCGGGTGGTGAGCGCCTTCACCTCCTACGGCTCCGACCACCGCCGGCTGCGCAATCTCATCGCCACGGCGTTCACCCCGCGCCGTACCGAAGCACTGCGCCCCCGGGTGCAGGACCTCGTCGACCGGCTGATCAAGGACCTGAGCGAAACGGCCCCGGGGGAGACCGTCGACCTCCGCGCCCGGTTCGCCTACGTCATCCCCACCGAGGTCATCTGCGACCTGTTCGGCGTCCCGGCCGACATGCGGCCCTGGATGCGCCGGGTCATCGACGCGGCACTCAACACGGGGGCGACGCCCGAGCAGGCGGCCGCGGACTACGGTGACCTGTTCGGCTGCATGGCCGCCCTGATCGCGGCCAAACGTGCCGAGCCGGGCGAGGACATGACGAGCGATCTGATCGCGGCCCGCGACGGGGAGGCGAAGCTCGACGAGGAACAGCTCGTCTCCACCCTGATCCTCATGATCGGCGCCGGCTCGGAGACGGCGGTCAACCTCATATCCAAGGCCACCCTCGCCCTGGTGACGCACCCGGACCAGCTCGCCCTGCTGCGGTCCGGCGCGGTCGGCTGGGACGATGTGGTGGAGGAGACCCTCCGCCTCGAAGCGCCGATCATGCACATGCCTCTGCGGTACGCCGTCGAGGACATCGACCTGGGAGACGTCCGGATCGGCAAGGGTGACGCGATCCTGCTCGCCTTCGGCGCCGCCGGCCGTGACCCCGCTCTCCACGGCGACAGCGCCTGCGAGTTCGACGCGGCGCGGGACTCCTCCGACCACCTCGCCTTCGGCCACGGTGTCCACTACTGCCTGGGAGCCCCGCTCGGCCGGATGGAGGCGGACATCGCGCTCCGGGCGCTGTTCGCCGCGTTCCCGGACATCGCGCTCGCCGTGCCCGAGGACCGCCTCGTCCCCCAGGCATCGTTCATCGCCAACGGCCACCGGGAGCTGCCGGTGGTGCTGCGGCCCGCTACGGCCTGACCCGGTGCGCCCGTAGCTCCGGCCGGGGCTACGGGCGCACGGGTGTCGCAGGCCGCCGGAGCCGCGTGCGGCGCTCCCGCCGGCGCTCGGTCTTTGGTCCGACCACACGCCCTGTGTGACATAGTCGGATCATGCGTATCGCCCGGAGCAGGGAGTAGCGGATGCCCGTCGAGTGGCAACCCGTACGGCAGTCCCGCACCCACGAACTCGTCCTCCAGAGCATCGAGGAGCGCGTCTTCGCCGGAGAGCTCAAGGCGGGCGACCGCCTCCCGCCCGAGCGGGAGCTGGCACCGGTGCTCGGAGTCAGCCGCTCCGCTCTGCGTGAGGCACTCCGGGTGCTGGAGACCATCGGCGTACTGGTCGCGCAGCCGGGCCGGGGTCCGGATTCCGGGGCCCGGATCGTGCGGAACCCGGACGACGCCCTGGGGCGTCTGCTGCGCCTGCACTTCGCCCTCGGCAGCTACAGCCTGCACGACGTGCTCGAGGCGCGCGTCGTACTGGAGCGCTCCAGCTGGGAGGCTGCCGCGCGGTACGCCCCGGCCGAGGATCTGGACGAGGCCGAGCAGCTCCTCGTAGGCATGGGAGATCCGGAGGTGGGCGTGGCCGAGTTCAACGACCTCGACACCCGCTTCCACGTGCTGATCGCCGGGAGTTCGGGCAACGCGCTGACGTCGACGCTCACCTCCGCGGTGCGCGAGTCCGTACGTCCGCTGATCCTCCGGGCGCTCGAGGAGGCCGAGGACTGGCCGGCCACCGCGGGCGCACTCAACGCGCAGCACACGCGGCTGCTCGCGCTGGTACGCGAGGGGCGGGGCGCCGAGGCGGCGGACCTGGTCGAGGAACACATCCGTGGCCTGCACGGGACGCTGGTCGACGAGGCATAGCCCCGCACGGGGGAGCGGGGGCGGTGTGCGACGAGCACCGCCCCCGCTCCCGTCCGTAGGTCCGCCCGGTGAGCTGGCCGTTGCGGTTCAGGGGTGCGGGGCAGGTCTGGTTCGCGTTGCTCGTACCGGACCGCCGTGCCAGTCCAGTACCAGGACCGTCGCGTCGTCCTTGAGGTTGCCGTAGCAGGCGTCCAGCACCGCGCAGGTCAGGCTCCGTACGACCTCTCGCGGATGCAGCGCGCCGGTGTCGTGAACGACCGAGGGCAGGTCGACGGCGGCCGCACTGCGGTCCTGCATGCCGTCGGTGAGCAGGACCAGGCGGTCACCGGGACGCAGTTGGAGCTCCTGGAGGTGATAGCCGGTGGGGGCCGCCACGCCGAAGGGCATGTCGACGGCGAGCTCGATCTCCTCGACGGTGCCGTCGCGCAGCCGCAGGGGGCGGGGGTGGCCGGCGTTGACCAGTTCGCACAGGCCCGTGCCGAGATCGACGCACAGCAGCTGCCCGGTGGCCAGGCCACGGCTGTGACTGAGCATGGCCCGGTGGGCGTGATGGGCCTGCTCGATGGCGTCACAGCCGCTGCGGCGAGCCTGTCGCAGCGCTCCGACCAGCAAGGTGGCCAGCAGGGCGGAGTTGGTGTCGTGGCCCATCGCATCGGTGATGGACAGGTGCAGGGTGTCGCGGTCGAGGGTGTAGTCGTAGGTGTCGCCACCGATGTCGTCGGCCGGGATCAGCCCGGCGGCGAGGGTGAACTCTGCCGCCTCGCAGCAGGGCGCCGAGGGAAGCAGCTGATGCTGGATCTCCGCTGCCAGACTGGTCCGGGTGGTGCGCCGGCCCAAGTGGTACAGATCGGTGAAGCGGCGGTCCGTGACGATGATGTAGGCCAGTGCGTGGGCCGCGTCGCGGACCTGTCGGAGCACGGTGTCGTCGCAGGCCTGCAACGTCACCTCCAGGACACCGATGCGGTCACCCCGGTTGGTGACCGGCGTGATGACACGACGGCCTCCCTGCCCGTCCGTTTCCACGTGCTGGCGCTGGCTCCGCAGGACACGGTCGTAGACGCTCCCCCGCAACGTGATCGGCTCGCCGGGGTCCTCGGCTGCGTCGCCGGCGGCGGCCAGGCGTACCAGCCGTTCGCCGATGAGGTCGACGAACAGGAAGGACACGCACTGCGCTCCGAACCGCTTCTGCAGGTCGAGGGCCACCACCTCGACGGACTCACCGGGCGGGGCGGCCTCAGCAGCGGCCAGCAGTTCGCCCAGTTCCAGATCTGTGCCCTCCACAGCAACCTCCCATTTCGGCTGCCGAACCTCCTGCCCCACATCCCAGCAACCTCACCTCCTGAGCTCGTTCTGCCTGGTCAGGGCGGAGGGTCAGGCCCGTTCAGCGGGTCCCGGTCGCCTCAAACGGTGCGGGGAACCCGTTGCGGCGCACCACTCCCGCCGAGGACTTTCCAGCTCGTTGTTTTCCCACGCGCCCCACGGTTCCCCATGAGGACCGAGGCTAGTATGGTCGGACCATAAACGACCGGGGAGGCCCCATGCGCATCGGACTCTTCGCCACCTGTCTGGGAGACACGCTCTTCCCCGAGGCGGTGAAATCCACCGCGGTACTGCTCGCCCGCCTGGGCCACGACGTGGTGTTCCCGCCGGACCAGACGTGCTGCGGCCAGATGCACGTCAACACCGGCTATCAGCGCGAACCCGTCCCGCTGGTGCGCAGGTTCGCCGAGCAGTTCGGGGACGCGTCCATCGACGCGGTCGTCATGCCGTCCGGATCGTGCGCCGGCTCCGTACGGCACCAGCACGAGATCGTCGCCGAGCGGTACGGGGACGCCGCGCTGCGCGCCGGAGTCCATGCCGTCAAGTCCAAGACGTACGAGCTGTCGGAGTTCCTCGTCGACGTCCTCGGCGTCTCCCAGGTCGGCGCGTACTTCCCGCACCGCGTGACGTACCACCCCACCTGCCACTCCCTGCGGATGCTCCGGGTCGGCGACAAGCCGCTGAAGCTCCTGCGCGCCGTCGAGGGGATCGATCTGGTCGAGCTCCCCGAAGCCGACTCCTGCTGCGGCTTCGGCGGCACCTTCGCCGTCAAGAACGCCGAGACGTCCACCGCGATGCTTCAGGACAAGATGCGCAACATCGCCACGACGGACGCCGCCGTGTGCACCGCCGGAGACTCCTCCTGCCTGATGCACATCGGCGGCGGACTCTCCCGCATCCGGTCCGGTACGCGCACCCTGCACCTCGCCCAGATCCTCGGATCCACCCGTACCGCGCCGTACGCCCTGACGGAGGCCGCCCGATGAGTACGTTCCTCGGCATGCCCGCCACACCGCCCCGGTCCCCGTACGGAACGGGAAACCTGCGCGGCGACCGGAAGTTCCCCGAGGCCGCCCACGACGAGCTGCGCAACGAACAGCTGCGCCGCAACCTCGGCAAGGCCACCCGCACCATCCGCACGAAGCGGCTCGGCGTCACCGGCGAACTCCCCGACTGGGAGCAGCTGCGCGACGCCGGATCCGCCATCAAGACCGACACGATGAACCGGCTCCCCGAACTCCTGGAGCAGCTGGAGCGGAAGGTCACCGAGCACGGCGGAACCGTCCACTGGGCGCGCGACGGAGCCGAGGCCAACGAGATCGTCGCCCGGCTGGTCCGGGCGACGGGCAGCAGCGACGTCATCAAGGTCAAGTCGATGGCCACCCAGGAGATCGGCCTCAACGAGCACCTCGAATCCCTCGGCATCACCCCGTACGAGACCGACCTGGCCGAACTCATCGTGCAGCTCGCCGACGACAAGCCCTCGCACATCCTGGTGCCCGCGATCCACCGCAACCGCGACGAGATCCGGCAGATCTTCCTCGACGAGATCCCCGGCGTCGACCCGGACCTCGACAACGTCCCCGCGCACCTCGCCGCCGCTGCCCGCGCCTATCTGCGCGAGAAGTTCATGACGACCAAGGTGGCCGTCTCCGGAGCCAACTTCGGCATCGCCGAGACCGGCACGCTGTCCGTGGTCGAGTCGGAGGGCAACGGCCGGATGTGCCTGACGCTTCCCGACACCCTCATCACCGTGATGGGCATCGAGAAGGTCCTGCCGCGCTACCAGGACCTGGAAGTCTTCCTGCAGTTGCTGCCGCGCTCCTCGACGGGCGAGCGGATGAACCCGTACACGTCGATGTGGACCGGCGTCACCCCCGGCGACGGGCCGCAGGACTTCCACCTGGTTTTCCTCGACAACGGCCGCACCGCCGCGCTCGCCGACACGATCGGCCGCGAGGCCCTCAACTGCATCCGCTGCTCGGCCTGTCTCAACGTCTGCCCCGTGTACGAGCGCACCGGCGGCCATGCCTACGGATCGACGTACCCCGGACCGATCGGGGCGGTCCTCACCCCGCAGCTCGCCGGGATGGACGCGGCCAAGGACGACCCCAACAGCTCGCTGCCGTACGCCTCCAGTCTCTGCGGCGCCTGCTTCGACGCCTGCCCCGTCAAGATCGACATCCCGTCGATGCTCGTCGAGCTGCGCCACCAGCACACCGAACAGTCCGGAACCACCGCGGAGAAGCTGGCCATGAAGGCCGCCGCCGGCGTGATGAAGCGGCCGATGCTCTTCACCGCCGCGCAGAAGGCCGCCGCTCTCGGCCGGATCGCCGGCGGACGCGACGGCACGATCTCCCACCTCCCCGCTCCGCTCAGCGGCTGGAGCGACAGCCGCGACACCCCGGCCCCGCCCAAGCAGACCTTCCGTTCCTGGCTGGCATCGGCCGAGGGCGCGGCAACGATGAGCGCCGCCGCAGAAGAGGGCGCCCGGCACACCGCCGACGACCACGAGGAGGACCGGTGACGACGACCGCCCGCGACACGGTGCTCGGCCGGATCAGGGACGCCCTGGCCCTCGCACCCGCGCCCGACACCACCGTTCCCCGCGACTACCGCACCGGTCGCACCCTCCCCGACGAGGAACGCCTCGCCCTGCTGACCCACCGGCTCGTCGACTACAAGGCGAAGGTGTACCCCTGTACGGGCGACCGCACCGCCGAAGTGATCGCCGACGTGCTGCGCGAACGCGGAGCCCGGCGGATCGGAGTGCCGGCCGGGCTCGACGAGCAGTGGCTCACCGCCTACGACGGCGAGGTGCGGCAGGACTCCGCCGACATCCCCGCCCCGAGCCTCGACGCACTGGACGGTGTGGTGACCGCCTCGGCCGTCAGCTGTGCGGAGACGGGCACCATCTTCCTGGACGGTTCGGCCGACCAGGGCCGGCGGGCCCTGTCCCTGGTCCCCGATCTGCACGTGTGCGTCGTCGACCTGTCCTCGGTCGTCGTGGGCGTCCCGGAGGCGGTGGCCCGACTGGTGCCGGAGCGGCCGACGACCCTGATCAGCGGTCCGTCGGCCACCTCCGACATCGAGCTGGAGCGGGTGGAGGGCGTACACGGCCCCCGCACCCTCGCGGTGGTGATCCGCACCGACGTCTAGGAGGTGTGGGTGACCTCCAGCGGCGCGAAACCGATACGGGTCGTCGCCCCGTCGTCCGTCCAGCGGACCGTGACCGTCCCACCGTCCACGTCGACCCCGCTCACCACCGAGGCGAGCGGGGCGGCCTCCGGTTCGGCCGTGAGGCAGGCCAGGGCCGCCAGCACCACGGTCCCCTCCACCTCCGCCGCGAGCCGGGGCAGCACCGCCCACCGCGTGAACGCGGTGCCCTGCGGCGCCCGGACCTCCTCCTGCTCCGCCCAGCCGTGCAGCCCGTGCAGCGTCGAGCGCACCTCGCCCCCGGGGTCAGTCGCCCAGCCGGTCTGCTCCGCCAGCGACCCGGCAGGAGCGCCCAGGATCCGGTGGACCCGCAGCTCGTACCTGCCCCGGACGACCGTGACGCTCTCCACCCGCAGCCCCGGCATCGTCGGCGAGCCCGCCGGGAAGACCGGGCAGTGCCAGGAGGCGGCCCAGCCCCAGTCGCCCCCGTGCCCGGCGCCCATCGGGTGGATGCGGAAGCGGCTGCTGCGGATCCCCGCGACCCGCACCGACAGATGGTTGTCCGCCGTGTTCTCCGCCGCCGTCGGACCGGTGACGGTCGAGTAGGCGAGCCGCGCGTAGTGCGGGTCCGACCAGGCCGCCGACTCGCCCTCGTGCGGCCGGACATGGTCGCTGCCGTGGTTGTGCAGCCGGACGATGCCGTCCGCCTGTGTCGACTGGACCAGCAGCCCCGGCGACGGCAGTGACAGCACCCGGTCGGGGCCCTCGCTCGGGGCGGGCTCCTCGGTCGCCGCCCACAGCGGATGCTCCGCCGGGGCGAGCAGCGCGACGAACGCCTTCGACGCCCAGTACGGCGACGCGGGACCCGAGTACACCTGGAGCGTCGCGTCGTGCGGACCGTGCCAGCCCAGGTTCAGCAGACCGTCGTCCGCCGCCGCACCCCGCTCCAGGAAGTACCGCAGCGAGCCGCTGATCAGCCGCCGCGAGACGCCCGGCGCCAGAGGGGTGTGCCCGGACACCGCACCCATCCCGACGGCCGCGCCCGCCGCGAAGCGGTAGGTGAGGGAGCGTCCGAAGTGCAGCGGGGCACCGTCCGCGCCGAACATCAGCGAGAAGCTCTCCAGATGCTCGCTCAGCCGTGCGCCGTAGCGGGTGGCGAGTTCCGTGTCGCCCGAAAGATACGCGTCCAGTACCGGATACAGGTGCAGCGCCCAGCCGTTGTAGTGGTCGAAGGCCCGCCCGTCCCCGTCGGCGTACCAGCCCTCACCGCGGTACCAGACCTCCAGCAGGTCCAGCGCCCGCTGCCGCGCCCGCGCCGTCTCCGCGTCGCCCCGGCCGACCGACTCCAGGAAACCGGCGACGGAGTAGGGGAACAGGTACCAGTTGTTGGGGGCGGGAGTATGCCGCAGGGCGCCGCGCAGCCACTCCTCCGTCCGGTCCTGGGTGCCCGGGTCGAGCCGGTCCCACAGCCACGGCCGGGTCAGCCGGAGCCCGATCGCCACGGACGCGGACTCGACCATCGGCTGGCCGAAGACCGTGTGGTCGAGGATCAGGGGCCAGGACTCGGCGTCGTCGCGTCCCGCCGTACGCGTACCCGCACCGAGGCCGTCGGCGTACCGCTCCAGCCAGTTGTGCGGATCCTTGCCGTCCGCCCCGGCGACCCGGAACGCGGCGGCGAGGAACGTCCGGGCGTAGCCCTCCAGGCCGTCTGAGCGCACTCCGGAGCGGGACGGGCGCCCCGGCAGGTCGAGCAGGGCCCGGCCGGGGGTGGCCCACTTCCAGGCGGCGTGCAGCAGGCCGTCGGCCGCCGCTTCCCAGTGCGCCCGGGTGTAGCCGGTGTGCGGGCTTGACTCACGGTCCTCGGCGGGGAGTTCGAAGGGGTACGGGGACGAGGTGGAGGTCATGCGAGGAATGCCAGCCTTTCGCGTCGTACGGGATGGGCGAATCCGTCGCCCGCGGCCCAGCGCGCGACCTCACCGACGGCCAGATCTGCCAGCCGGCGCAGCTCGTTGCCCTGGGAACCGGCGAGATGCGGGGTGATGGTCGCGTTGTCGAGGTCCCACAGCGGATGACCGGCCGGCAGCGGGTCGGGATCGGTGACGTCGAGCACCGCCCGGATCCGGTCCGTACGCAGTACGTCGGTGAGCGCGTCCTGGTCGACGACCGCGCCCCGGGAGGTGTTGATCAGGACTCCGTCGGGCCGCATGGAGGTGAGGAGTTCGCGGCTGACGAGCCCGGTGGTCGCGGGCAGCAGCGGGGTGTGGACGCTGACCACGTCGCTCTCCGCGAAGAGTCCGGCGAGCGTGACGGGGCGGACCCCGAGCTCGGCCGCCTCGCCGTCGGAGACGTACGGATCGTGGAGCAGCACCCTCAGGTCGTAGGGGCGCAGCAGTTCGATCACCCGGCGGCCGATCAGGGAGGCGGACAGAATGCCCACCGTACGGCCGTAGTTGCCCACCTCGGGCGGGGTGGCGAGCCAGGCGTCGCGGTGACGGGAGGCCCGGAAGTCCCGGGCCCGCTCCAGCACCCGCTTCCCGGAGAGCAGGATCATCGCGAGGGTGTACTCCGCGACCGGCAGCGCGTTGGCCGCCGCGGCCGACGACACCGCGATGCCCCGGTCCCAGCAGGCCTCGGTGACATGACCGCGTACGGTGCCCGCCGTGTGCACGACGGCCCGGAGTGCGGGCGCCGCCGCCAGGACGTCCGCGTCGATGGGCGGGCAGCCCCAGCCGGTGACCAGGATCTCCGCATCCGCGAGCGCGGCGCGCGCCGGAGCGGTGGCGAAGTCGTCGATGACGGGCAGCGGCGCGAGGGTGCACACCGCGGAGAGCGCCGCCATGGAGCCGGGGGAGAGCACGGCGGCCGCGGCCGACGGACTCATGGCGAGCGCGGCGCGCGGCCGGCGGTGGGCGGGGGAAGTGCTGGGCATGGTTCTCCTGTGCGGTGGTCCGGTCGGGGCGGCACGGCTACTTGACGGCGCCCGCCGTCAGACCGGACCGCCAGAAGCGCTGGAGCAGGGCGAAGGCGAGGATCAGCGGCAGCACCGCGAGCAGCGAACCCATGATGACGACCGGGTAGTACTCGGGGGAGACGGACGCGGAACTGTTCCAGGTGTAGAGGCCGAGACTGACCGGATACAGGTCCTGGTCGGAGAGCATCACCATGGGCAGGAAGAAGTTGTTCCAGATCGCGGTGAGCTGGAAGAGGAAGACGGTCACCAGGCCCGGTCCGAGCATGCGCAGCGCCACCCGGAAGTACGCGGTCAGTTCGCCCGCGCCGTCCATCCGCGCCGCTTCCAGCACCTCGTCGGGCACGTACCCCTGGCTGAAGATCCGGCCGAGGTAGACACCGAACGGGTTGAACAGGACCGGGATGAAGACCGCCCAGTACGTGTTGACCAGACCGGTGCCGGACGCCATCAGATAGAGCGGCAGCGCCAGCACGGTCTGAGGCACCATCACCGCGGCGAGCACGAGACCGAACAGCTTCTCCTTGTGGGCGAAGCGGTACTTGTCGAAGGCGTACCCGCAGGCGATGCTCACGAGTGCGCCGAGGGCCGCGCCCAGGACCGCGTAGAGCAGGCTGTTGCCGTACCAGCGCCCGTACAGCCCGCCGTCCATGGCGAACAGGTCCTTGACGTTCTGCACGAGGGAGAAGTTGCCCAGCGACAAGATGTTGCTGCTGAACAGCGCGTTGCGGTCCTTGGTCGAAGCGAGCACCAGCCACAGCACCGGCAGCAGGGTGTACGCCACCGAGACGCCGACCACGAGGTTGACGACGGAACGCCCGAGGAGCCTGGGCCGCAGCGGTGCGGCGGTGCGAGGTGCGGTCGACGCGCTCATCGGGTGTTCTCCTCTGCGGCGTTGGCGCGGTTGGTCCAGCGGGTGACGCCGTAGGAGAGGGCGATCGTGCACACGAGCAGGACGACGGAGGCGGCTGCCGCGAGACCGTAGTTGTTGCGGGTGAAGGCGGCGTCGTAGATGTACATGCTGGGCGAGAAACGAGAGTTGATCATCGGTGTGGACTGGCTGAGCAGCATCGGCTCGGTGAAGAGCTGCAGCGCGAAGATGAGGGTGAACATCGCCACCATCACGACCGACGAACGCACCAGCGGAGCCTTGACCTGGAGAGCCGTGCGGACCGGGCCCGCGCCGTCGACGACCGACGCCTCGATCACCTCGCGGGGGACGGCCTGCAGCGCCGCGTAGAACACGACCATGTTGTAGCCGAGGTTGCTCCACAGCGCGATGTTCACGATGGACGGGAGCACGGTGTGCACCCCGAGGAAGTCGACGGTGATGTCGGCCTTGCCGAGGAGTTCGATCACCGGACTGATGCCCGGGGTGTACAGGTACAGCCAGATCAGCGCGGCGATGATGCCGGGCACCGCGTGCGGCAGGAACAGGGCGAGCTGGGCCGTGCCCCGCAGGCGCACCACGCCGGAGTCCAGCAGCAGTGCCAGGGCGAGGGCCCCGATCACCATGAGCGGGATGTAGACCAGGCAGTACAGGGCGACGATGCCGAGACCGCCGAGGAACGTCGGGTCGGTGATGACGGCGGTGTAGTTGCGGAGCCCGGCGAAGACCGTGCGTTCCGGGCCGAAGCCGAGTCCGGGCTGGTCGTCGCTGAAGAAGCTCAGATGGACGGCGGTGGCGACCGGGATCAGGAAGACGGTCACCAGAAGGATGAAGAACGGCGTCATCAGGGCGCCGCAGGCACCGAGTTCACGCCGTCGGGCGGACCTGCGTGCCATCGGCGCGGGTGCGGCGGCGGCCGGCCTCTTCGGTGAGGGCCGGACGGTGGTGTCCGCCGGGGCGGATACGGGGGTGGCGCTGGTCATGGGTGTCACCTGCCTCTCTGCTGCTAACGGGGTTGCGGATCGCCGGTCAGGTGGAGTGCAGGGTGGTGGAGAGGCCCAGTGCCTTCAGGTCCGGCATGGTGCCCTCCTGCGCCGCCCTGACCGCTCCGAGGATGGAGCCCTGGCCTCCGCTCGCCCGCGCCAGCCCGTCCTTCATGATCTTGCCGGTGGCTGTCATCCGGGGGCCCCAGACCCAGCCGGCGCGAATCTTGTGGGCCTCCTGCTCGAAGAGGGTGTAGATGTCCTGGCCGCCGTAGTAGGTGCGGTCGAAGGCCTTGCGGCCCACCTCGACCAGGCCGGGCGCGGCGGGGTACTGGCTGCTGGCCCCGCTGGAGAGCCGGGCCCGCAGGGCGTCCGGGTGCGAGACCTGCCACTCGATGAACTCCATCGCGGCCTCGGGGTCCGCGCTGTCCTTGGTGATCGCGAAGGTCGAGCCGCCATGGGTGCCCACACCGGGGTCGGCCGGATCCCACTGGGGGATCGGCGCCAGCGCCCACTGGCCCTTCTGGCCAGGGCGGGCCTTCATCTGCGCACCGGCGTCCCACGCGCCGCTCAGCCGGCTGAGCACCAGGCCGTTGCCGATCTGGACGTCGCTGTGCCGGCTCTCCACCGCGTTCATGAAGACCAGGTCCTGGTCGGTCAGCCGCTGCCAGAAGGCGGCCACGCGACGGGTCGGCGCGTCGGCCAGCGAGACGTTCCAGGCGCCGCCCGCCGTGTCGAACCACTGGGCGCCCGCCTGCCACGCGAAGGCGGCGAGATGGGTGTCGCCGTCGGTCGGGAAGAGCGCCATCCTGCGGTCACCGCCCTTGCGGCGTACGGTCCTTGCCGCGTCCTCGAAGTCCTCCCAGGTGCGCGGGGCGGTCAGCCCGTACCGCTCGAAGAGGTCGGTGCGGTAGTGCAGCACCATCGGCTCTATGTCGAGCGGAACGCTGAAGACCCGCTTCTCGAAGGTGGTCAGCCCCAGTGCCTGCGGCAGCAGTTCGGCGCGCAGCCTGTCGCTCACCAGGTCCGTGATGTCGCGGCAGACTCCGTCGATGGCGAAGCCGGGGACCTGGGGGTATTCGATGGTGGCGATGTCCGGGGCGTTGCCTGCCCGGGCCGCGTTGCTGAGCTTGGCGTAACCGCCCTGGGCCCCCGAGGGGACCTGCTGGAAATCGACCTGAAGGGTGTCGTGCCCGCGGTTGAACGCGTCCACGACCTCCTGACTGCCCCGCAGCGCGGACCAGAAGGTGATCCGCTTCTTCCTGCCGGTCCTGCTGCTTACGGTCCTGCCGGTACTGCTCGTGCCGCCCGATCGTGGCTCCTCGCCGCCGCTGCAGGCGCTGAGCGCACCTGTCAGGGGCAGCGCGGCGATCGTGGCGAGTACGGATCGACGGCTCTGTCGACCAGGCATGGGTGCCTCCCGCGGCTCCTGATTCAAGACACGGGGAATACTGATCGGCTGACCGATAGCGGTCAATAGATCGATCAGAAGAAGCTTGAAGCGGTCAAACGCTCACTGCTTCGGGGTGGGGAGCGCTTGTGCCGATCCGCGTACTTTGAGCGCGGGGAGCAACTCCACCCTGCGCACCGGACCCGTCGTACCCTCCGGGTGCGCCAGCCGGTGCAGCAGCAGTTCGGCTGCCGCCCGTCCGATGTCGGCCCGGGGCGGAGCCACCGCGGTCAGCGGCGTACTGCCCAGCGAGGAGACCACATCGTCGTACGCCACGACCGAACAGTCCTGCGGCACCCGTACGCCGCACTCCGCCAGTCGCTGCACCTGCATCAGCGCGTCCTCGTCACCGTGCAGGACGGCGCCCGTGACCCCGCGCTCCCGCAGCAGCGCGGCCAGGTCCGGAGCCGGCTCCTCCGGTGCGGCGGGGGAGGGGGAGTCGGTCCGAACCCCGGGGCCGGGACCCGCGTTCGAGGAACTGAGCACCACCGACCAGTCGTCCACCTCCGGGCGGGCGGCCGCGATCTCGGCGAACGCCGTCCGGATCGAGCGAGCGGTGGGGCTGTCGTTCCGGGCGGCCAGGACGATCCGGCGGTGGCCCAGCGACACCAGATGATCGACGGCGAGATGCACCCCGTACCAGTGATCGGAACAGACCGAGTCCAGGGCGTGCAGCGCGCTGCCCGGCCGCGGCCGCCGCTCCATCAGAACGGTCGGCACACCCACCTCGGCGAGCCAGCCGTAGTCCGCCTCCTCGCCGACGGCGCTGCGCCACCGGGGGGCGATCAGCAGCCCGCGCGCCCCGCCCGCCAGGGCCCGTTCCACCTGCGGCCGTTCGGCCCCGGCCGACTGCGGCGCGATGTGCAGGGCGATCCGCATCCCCGCCGCCTCCAGGGCGGTACGGGCACCGTGCAGGGTCTCGTACAGGTACGAATGCCGCTCGGGCACCACCAGGGCGATGGGACCGCCGTCCGCGGCAGGCTCCCCGGTCCGTGCGACCGGGAGCGCCGTCGTCTCCGCGGCGTCCCCCACCGGGCGGGCCACCCCGTGGCCGCGCCGCAGCCTGCCCGCCCGGGCCAGCTCCTCCACGTCCCGCCGGAGCGTGACCACCGAGACGTCCAACTCGGCGGCGAGCGTGGTCACCTTGACGGCACCACGTGCGTGCACCACCGCGAGTATCCGCTTCCGCCTCAGTTCAACCGGCTCCCGCATGCTGCTGGCCCCCTTGCCGTACCGCTGCGCGTTGTTCGTTTGAGCGTTTCCGTGAGCGCTTCGCTGGCAGCATAGCGAGCGATCTGCCGTCCCGGTGGTTCACGGGATGGACCGATGATCCGAAAGAAAACCGGTGTATCTATCATCTGATCCGCAATGGACACCATCACCCTGTGGCAACTGGCCGTGCTCGCGGCGGCATCCATGCTGGTCGGCTTCTCCAAGACAGCCGTCAGCGGTGCCAACACGATCAGCCTCGCGGTCTTCGCGGCCGTGCTCCCGGCCCGCGAATCGACCGGAGTGCTGCTCCCGATCCTCATCGCGGGCGACATCCTCGCCGTGCTCATCTACCGTCGGCACGCACACTGGCCCACGCTGCTGCGGCTCTTCCCGGCCGTCGCCGTGGGCGTGGTGGCAGGCACCGTCTTCATGCTGTGGGCCGATGACGACGCCGTGGCCCGATCGATCGGCGCGATCCTGCTCTTCATGGCGGGTGTCACCCTCTGGCGCCGGCGCACCGCGGCCCGGGCCGAAGAGGCTCCGGAACGGCAGGCCACGGAACAGTCGGACACGGAACGGCCGGACGAGGACAAGCCGTCGCTTGCCGGGCGGGCCAAGGCCCGGTCCTACGGGGTGCTCGGCGGTTTCACGACCATGGTCGCCAACGCGGGCGGCCCCGTGATGTCGCTCTATCTGCTCTCCGCGGGATTCCGGAAGCTCGGATTCCTGGGAACCTCGGCGTCGTTCTTCCTGATCGTCAACACGTCCAAGGTGCCCTTCAGCGTGGGCCTCGGGCTCATCGACGCGCAGTCCCTGCTGCTCGACGCCGCCCTGGTCCTGTTCGTCATCCCCGGCGCGTACCTCGGCCGCGCCTGCGTGGGCCGGATCAACCAGAAGCTCTTCGAACAGATCGTGATCGGCGCCACCGTGCTGGGCGGCCTCCAGCTACTGCTGCGCTGAAGGCCGACCGGCGGTGAACGAGGCGGTCAGACGATGCTCTCGGCGATCTCCGCCTCCTCGCGGGCGTTCCCGTACGCGGCGGGAGTGCTGTACGAGCGGCGTGCGACGAACCACCACACGGTCGCCAGCACCAGCACGGCGACCAGGGCGATCGACGCGTAGTTCATCGAGTCGACGGTCACCGGCGAGGACTGCGGCAACAGGAACAGAACGCTCACGATGGCGACCCACACCACGGCGATCCAGCCGATCGGCTTGGACCAGCGGCCCAGATGCCACGGCCCGCGCTCGAACCTGTCGCCGGCGCGCAGCTTGAGGTAGATCGGGATGGCGTACGCGGGAGTGATGCCGATGACGTTGATGGCGGTCACCGCGCCGTACGCGGTCGTCGAGTACAGCGAGGGCAGCGCGAGCAGAGCGGCGACGCACACCGACAGCCACACCGCGGGCACCGGCGTCTGGGTGCGGGAGCTCACCTTGCGCCACAGGGCCGAGCCCGGCAGCGCGTTGTCACGGCTGAACGCGAAGACCATCCGGCTCGCGGCGGCGACCTCGGCGTTGCCGCAGAACAGCTGCGCCGCGATCACGATCAGCAGCATGGCGGTGGCGCCCGCCGTGCCCAGCGCGTCGATCAGGATCTGCGCGGGCGGCACCCCGGTGGCACTGTTCTGGGTGCCCGCGTAGTCCTGGATGGCGAAGGTCAGGCCGGCCAGCAGTACGAAACCGGCGACCCAGGAGACCCAGATCGCCCGGACGATGCCCTTGGCGGCCGACACGGACGCGTTGGACGTCTCCTCGGAGAGATGGGCGGAGGCGTCGTAGCCGCAGAAGGTGTACTGGGCCAGAAGCAGACCGATCGCCGCGACGTAGAGCGGGTTCTCCCAGCCGGTGTCATTGACGAACTCGGTGAAGACGAACGACGGCGACTGGTGGTGGGAGGGCACGATCGCCAGCACCGTCACGATGACGGCCACACCGCCCAGGTGCCACCACACACTGATCGAGTTGAGCACACTGACCAGGCGGACACCGAAGAGGTTCAGTACGGCGTGCAGCAGCAGGATGCAGAGGAAGATCACCATCGTGGACCCGGGGGTGGGGTCGAACCCCCACTGCAGATTGAACAGCGCACCCGTGAACAGCGCGGCGCCGTAGTCGATGCCGGCGATCGCTCCCAGCAGGCCGAGCAGGTTCAGCCAGCCGGTGTACCAGCCCCACTTGCGGCCACCGAGCCGGTCGGCCATGTAGTACAGCGCCCCCGACGTCGGATACGCGCTGGTGACCTCGGCAAGGGCCATGCCCACGCACAGGACGAACAGGCCGACACCGGCCCAGCCCCAGAGCATCACCGACGGGCCGCCGGTGGACATGCCGAAGCCGTACAGGGTCATGCAGCCGGACAGGATCGAGATGACGGAGAAGCTGATGGCGAAGTTGCCGAAACCTCCCATGCGGCGGGCCAGAACCGGCTGGTAGCCGAGCTCGCGGAGCCGCTGCTCCTCGTCCTTCTGTGGAGCGGCCTCCGGGCTGGAGGGGGCCGACGCGGATATGGACATGGGGAAGAACCTCCGTGAGGGGACGGTGGGTGACGAGAGGGAAGACAGGAGGGGGGAGGGGGACGGGGCCCGTGGTCAGCTGTGCGGTCTTCGTCCGGGCTCGCCCTCGGCGGCGAGACACCGGCCGCGGGCCCGCAGGAACACGTCCTGTGCCCCGGCCGGACCGTCGGGCGTCCGGGTGCGGTACGCCCACGGGATCGAGGTGTAGTACGGGCCGAGCGCGCGGAACACCGGTGCCGCGTCGGCGAACTGGAGCGAACCCCACAGTGCGTGGGCCAGATGGTTCAGGTCGAGCAGGGACTGCACGGCCGGGTCGGTCCGGGCGAACCAGATCTGCAGCGCGCGGCGTGCGTCGCGTTCACCGTCCTCGGTGACCCAGTGCAGGTCCAGAGCCTTCTCGTTGCCGTGCTCGCGCCGGTAGCGCTCCACACGCACATACAGCGGAAGGACATGGAGGGGGGAGCCGTCCGGGGCCGAGGAGGCGGCCCACTGGACGAAGTTGACGGCCTCCGAGAGCGTGCCGCCGGCCTGCCGGGCGTACACGAACTGCAGCATCCGGTGATAGGCCTCGCGATTGAACGGGTCCCGCTTGTCCGCCTCGGCCAGCAGGCCCCAGGGCCCGGGGAAGAGCATGGGCCCCGGCGGAAGCATCCGGTGCTCGTCGAGGCGCTGGCGTTCGTCGAGCTGGGACAGCGCGAGCAGGCAGACCCAGGGCACCGGGTCCGCCGGTGAGGCGTGCGCCGCCGAGCGGCAGCCCTCCCAGGCCTCCTGCCACAGCTCCTGCGCGCGCGGGTGCTTCTCGCGGTGCGCGCGCACCGCGCGTTCCACGACCACCCGGGCGTGCATCACGGTCGCCGCCACACTCCGCGGCTCCTCGGTCAGCCAGGCGTCGACAGCGTCGGAGCCTGCGGCAACGGTCGCGAGAACCTGGGTGCGCTGGGTCCACAACGCCCAGTCCGGCGTGCTCTCCAGCAGATTGCGCATGGACAGCCAGCGTCCGGTACGCAGGTCCTGTAACGCTCCACGCAGTTCGTGGTCGTGTCCCGCGGGGTGGTAGACGGGCCGGAACTCACTGGGTCCCATCTGCTCGCCCCGCCGCGGTACGGCCTGTGGGAGCGGGGCGGGGTGCCGGGCAAAGCGGCACGGGGCATGGTCTGCTCGTCATGAATCCTCAAGGACGTGGGGGGTTGGGCAACTCTGGTCATGAACTGCCGCGAAGCGTCCGGTCGGTTGCTCGGCGGTGAGTTTAGAGCGCGTCGTACCGATCATCGGGCGACTTTGCGGATCTTACTCAAGTAGCGCCCCTGCACAGGACGTTGATCGCAATCGGCTCGTATGGACGGGATGTCCTGACGTGCTTGACGCGAGCCGTGGTCTGCACAACTGTGGGCGGCAGGAACGGATGATCACGCTCCCGCCCGGCCTCCGGGCGGCCCGCACGACTGGAGTGTCGATGACAGGCCCGGTACTCGCCATCGACCAGGGAACGTCCGGAACGAAGGCGCTGGTGATCTGCCCCGAGCGGGGCGTGATCGGTTCCGGTTCCGCCCCGGTGCGGCCGCGGTACGGGGCGGGCGGAGTCGTCGAGGCCGATCCCGCCGAGCTGCTCGGCTCGGTCCTCGACGCGGGCAGTCAGGCGGTGCACGAGGCCGGCGAACCCGTGGCGGCCGTCGGCCTGGCGAACCAGGGGGAGACGGTCCTCGCCTGGGACGCCGGCACCGGCCGACCGCTCACCGACGCCGTCGTGTGGCAGGACCGGCGGGCGGCGGACTTGTGCGCCGGGCTCGCCGCGCACGACGAGGAGTTGAGGCAGCTCACCGGCCTGCCTCTCGATCCGTACTTCGCCGCGCCCAAGATGGCCTGGATACGCCGTGAGCTGACCCGCGAAGGGGTCGTCACCACCAGTGACACCTGGCTCGTCCACCAGTTGACCGGGGCCTTCGTCACGGACGCCGCCACCGCGGGACGCACCCAGCTGCTCGACCTCCACGACGTCGGCTGGTCACCCGCCGCCCTGGAGATCTTCGGCCTGTCCGACGAGCGGCTCCCCACCGTCGTCGACTGCGCAGGTCCGGTCGGCACCACCACCTGCTTCGGCGGCGAGATCCCCCTGACCGGACTCGTCGTCGACCAGCAGGCGGCGCTGCTGGCCCAGAACGCCCTGGAACCGGGCAACGCCAAATGCACCTACGGCACCGGGGCCTTCCTCCTCGCGCAGACCGGCTCCAGGCCGCGCGCCAGCTCCAGCGGCCTGGTCAGCTGTGTGGCCTGGCGCCTCGGGGGACGTACGGACTACTGCCTCGACGGGCAGGTCTACACGGCCGCGTCCGCCGTGCGCTGGCTCACCGACCTGGGCGTGATCTCGGGCGCCGCCGACCTCGACCCGGTGGGATCCTCCGTCCCGGGCACGGGCGGTGTCACCTTCGTGCCCGCGCTCGCGGGCCTCGCCGCCCCGTGGTGGCGCGGCGACCTGCGCGGCTCCGTGACCGGGCTCGGCCTCGACACCACGGCGGGCCACCTGGTACGCGCCCTGTGCGAAGGCATCGCGGCCCAGGTGGTCGCCCTGGCCGATGCCGCGGCAGCCGATCTGGGCGCACCGCTGACCGCCCTGCGGGTCGACGGCGGCCTGACCCGCTCCACCCTGCTCATGCAGACCCAGGCGGACCTCCTGCAACGGCCCGTCGAGGTCTCGGCCCTCCCCGACCTCACCGCGCTCGGAGCGGGTGCGATGGCCCGGCTCGGACTCGACCCGCACCTGCCGCTGCGTCAGGCAGTACCGGAGTGGAAGCCGTCCGCCGTGTACGAACCAGGCATCGGCCCGGACGAGGCGGCCGCACGCCTCGACGGATTCCGCGCTGCGGTGGACACCCTGCTCGAGCGCTCATGACGGTCACGATCACCCGGGCGGGGGAGCCGGCCCCGGCCGGCGGCGCGGACGGCACGTACGACGTCACCGTCGTCGGAGCGGGCGTCGTCGGCACGGCCATCGCACGCGAGCTGGCCGGATATCACCTGCGTACCGCCCTGGTGGACGCCTCCGACGACATCGGCAACGGCACCTCGAAGGCCAACACGGCAATCCTGCACACCGGTTTCGACGCCGTGCCCGACTCGCTGGAAGCCCGCCTCGTGCGCGAGGGGCATCACCGGCTCACCGCGTACGCGGCGGAGACAGGCATTCCCGTCGAGCGCGTCGGCGCCCTCCTCGTCGCCTGGGACGAGGACCAACTCGCCCTGCTGCCCCGCCTGCTGGCCAAGGCCGGCCGCAACGGCTACCACGCGGCACGCATCATCGGCGCGGACGAACTCGGGGAACGCGAACCACATCTGGGACCGGGCGCCCTCGGCGCGCTCGAGGTCCCCGACGAGAGCATCATCTGCCCCTGGACCACACCGCTCGCCTTCGCCACCCAGGCCGTCCGCGCGGGGGTCCACCTGCATCTGAACTGCCGGGTGCTGGACATCGCCGACGAGCCGGGCATCCACGCGCTCACCACCTCGCGCGGGACGTTGCGCACCCGGTACCTGGTCAACGCCGCCGGGCTGTACGCCGACGAGATCGACCGGCTCCTCGGGCACGAGGTCTTCACCGTGACCCCGCGCCGCGGCCAGCTCATCGTCTTCGACAAGCTCGCCCGTGAACTCGTCGGCCACATCCTCCTGCCGGTGCCGACCGCGGCCGGCAAGGGCGTCCTGGTGGCACCGACCGTGTTCGGCAACGTGCTCCTGGGCCCCACCTCCGAGGAGCTCGACGACAAGACGGCCACCGGATCCACCGCTGACGGCCTGCACCTCCTGCGGGAGAAGGGCCGCCGGATCCTGCCCGCGCTCGTCGACGAGGAGATCACCGCCGTCTACGCGGGACTGCGGGCAGCCACCGGGCAGGAGGACTACCGGATCCAGGAGTACCCCGACCGGCGGTATGTCGCCGTCGGCGGCATCCGGTCCACCGGACTCACCGCGTCCATGGCGATCGCCGCCCATGTCACCGGGCTCCTCGCCCGGACCGGACTCGAACTCGGCGCACCGCGCCGCCTCCCGCCGGTCACCGTGCCCAACCTGGGCGAGGCCTTCCCCCGGCCCTACCGCCGGGCCGACCTGATCGCGAAGGACCCGGCGTACGGCACACTCGTCTGCCACTGCGAGCACGTCACCCTCGGCGAGATCCGCGACGCGCTGTCCTCCACCGTCCCACCGCGGTGCCCGGACGGCCTGCAGCGCCGTACCCGCGCGGGTGGCGGCCGGTGCCAGGGCTTCTACTGCGGCGCAGCCGTCCGCGCCCTGATCGAGGAGGCACACGCGTGACCCGGAGCGAACGGACCGTCGACGTCCTGATCGTGGGGGCGGGCCCCGCCGGCCTGGCCGCCGGGGCCGAACTCGCCGCAGCCGGCGCGGGCCGGATCGAGATCCTGGAGCGCGAGCAGGAAGCGGGCGGGATCCCCCGCCACTGCCACCACGGTGGATTCGGCGGGCGCTTCACCTGGGGAGGGGCGGACGGACCCGCGTACGCCCGGCAGAGCGTGGCCGCGGCGGTACGCGCGGGCGCAGGCCTGCGCACCGGTGTGACCGTCACGGGCTGGGCGGGGCCCCGCACCGTCGAGACCACCGGACCCGGCGGGCTCGAACGGATCACCGCCGGGGCCGTCGTCCTCGCCACCGGCGCCCGCGAACGTCCCCGGTCCGCGCGCCTCGTCCCCGGCAGCCGCCCTCCCGGCGTCCACACCACCGGCGAACTCCAGCAGGCGGTCCACCTGTACGGGCAGCGGATCGGCACCCGGGCGGTCGTCATCGGCGACGAGCCCGTCGCGTACGCGGCCGTCGACACCCTGCGTGCGGCCGGGGTCCATGTCGTCGCCGTGGTCACGGACCGGCCCGCCGCACCCCTGCGTGTCCGGCAACGCACCCCGCTGCTCACCGGCGCCACCGTCACCGGCCTCACGGGCAGGACCAGGCTGTCCGGGGTGTCCCTGCGTCACGACGACGGCCGCACCACGACCTTGCGCTGCGACACCGTCGTGTTCAGCGGTGACTTCGTCCCGGACCACGAGCTCGCCCGGCGCGGCGGGATCATTCTCGACCCCGGCACGCGAGGACCTGCGTACGACGCGGCGTACCGCACCTCGCGGCCGGGCGTGTTCGCCGTCGGGAACCTCCTGCACGCGGTGGAGCGCGCGGGAGTCGCGGCGGACGAGGGCAGGGCCGTGGCCGTGTCCGTGCTGCACCGCCTGTCCGGTACCGATGAGCCCCCAGGAGGCGGGCGCCCCCTGGTGGTGGACGCGCCCCTGCGATGGGTCGCACCCAACCTGACGGGCCCCGGCGGGGCGCGCCCGCTCAAGGACCGGTTCGTCCTGCGTACCGCGCGACGGCTGTCCGGGCCGCTGCTGGTCGTCAGCCAGGACGGGCGCGAACTCCACCGGCAGCGGCTGCTGTTGCCCGCAGTCCCCGGGCGGCCGTTCCATCTGGCCGCCGGCTGGCTGGACCGGGTCGACCCGCACGGTTCGCCGGTACGGATCACCGCGCTGTGAGGCGCCGGCCCGGCGTCAGGGGATGAGCAGCCAGTCGGCACCGATCGCCGCTGCCAGGCCGATGCCCAGCAGCCAGCTGCCGAGACGCGTGCGCCCGTTCCTGCTCAGTTCGATCACCACGCCGCAGAGAATGAGCGCCAGCCCGTACACCCCGACGACCAGGACGGAGGAACGGCTCGCGATGCGCAGGGCGAGGACGACGGCCATCGCGGCCATGCCGACCGAGGAGAGAACGATGCGCAGCTGCCGCGCCTGACGCGGCGTCAGTCTCCGCTCGCCGGAGGCGGACGCGGCTATGCCCTCGTCCGTGCCCTCGTCGTGGCCGTCGTGCCCGTCGTTTCCGTCGGTGTGCTCGTCCTGCTGCTCATCGGGCTGCGGGGCCTGTTGCTGGTCCTGGTCAGAAGTGCTCATGAGGCCGGATCGTAATGGCTGAGCAGGGCTGTGTTCGCGGGACCGGGGCAACACCGGCGTGATCAGGCAATGGAGGCCGACACGATGGCCGACACCGCCAGGTTGCAGGACGCCGTCACCCAGACCGCCGGGTGCGGCTCCCGCTCGACCAGCGTGGCCCCCAGCTTCCCGGGCGTGACCAGGTCGACCACGAGGAACGCCGCGGCCATCATGATCAGGCCGAGCAGCCCGAACGCGGCCGTCGACGCCAGGCCCTTGCCGAAGTCGTCGTACGTCGTCCAGATCGACGTGAACACGATGCCGCCGATGCCCAGCAGAGCCGAGCTGAGCAGCAGCGCCGCGTTGCGGTTGCGCTCCTCCCATATCTGGCGGCCCAGCTTTCCGGGCGTCAGGGCGTCGATGAGGAATATGCCGAGAACGAGCAGTACGACGCCGAGGGCCCCGTAAGCAGTGGCACGGCCGAGGCCGTTGATGATGTCGGTCATCGGGGCGTCCGTCTCCTGAGCAAGCGGTCGAAGGGCGGCTGTCGACCGAGTGATCAACACGCCGTCAAGAAAGAGCAAAACCTATCGCACGGGTTGTCACCCACCGGCCCGGCCCCCCGACCGCAGCCGAGGCGCCTCCGCCGCCGCGTCCACGACGCGCGCGCCCCCGGTCCCGGCGTCCCCCGCTCCGGTGTCCGCGGCCCCCGACCCGGGACCGGGCGGATCCACCCGACCGGCCAGCTCCCGCGCCCAGTCGACCAGCCGGTCCACACCGATGCCGTACGGCTCCGCGTCCCGGAAGTCCGCGACCGCGGCCGCGCCACGCCTCAACAGCCGGGCCCCGCCCGCGGCGTTGCCCCGCGCGGAATGCGTCAGCCCCACGGCCATCTGCGCAAGACCGCGCCACAGCTCCCGCTCCGCCTCGGGACCCGACTTCCACGCGTCCTCGAACACCTCGTGCGCATGGAACGGCATCCCGGCGTCCAGGAGCCGCTGCGCCTCCCGCACGGTCTCGTCGGGGGAGCGGACCACCCCCTCCGGCTGCCGCTCGACCCCCGGAGTGCCGTACGGCAGAGGGCGCCCCAGCCCGTCCCGGGGGCGCGCATTGCGCGCCCGGCCTTCGGCGTCACGGTCCCTGCGAGATTCGTCCACGTCCTGATTGTGCCCCGCACCTGCGGTTGACCGTGTGAACCCTGTCCGTAGGCACCCGCGCACGACTAGGCTCACAACCTTCGCAACCACCTTGGGAAGGGGAGGCATGAAGCCGTCCCGGCCGTTGTACGAGCGCGAACCGGAACTCGCCGCTGCCGCACAGGCGGTGGACGCACTCTGCGGCGCGCAGGCAGCCGGCGGTCTGCTCGTCTTCAGCGGCGAAGCAGGCATCGGCAAGACCGCGCTGCTCGGTGAGATCCGCGCGATGGCGGACGACCGCTGCACCGTCTGGCAGGCACGCGGCGGTGAGACCGTGACGTCGGTGCCCTTCCACGTCGTACGCCAGCTCCTGCAGCCCGCGCTCGACCAGCTGCCCGCCGACGAGACCAGGGCCCTGTTCGGCGACTGGTTCGAGATCACGGCGCCCGCGCTGGGCCTCGCTGAACCGACCGGCCCGCAGCCCGACCCGCAAGGTGTCAGGGACGGCCTCGACTTCGTCGTCTCCCGGCTCGCCTCCAGGCTCAGCCACCGGCCGCTGCTCCTGATAGTGGACGACGCGCACTGGGCGGACGGCGAGTCCCTCGCCTGGCTCGCCGGCTTCACGGCCAGGCTGACCGAACTGCCGGTGCTGGTCGTCCAGGCCCACCGCCCGCAGGAGCTCGCCGACCGCAACTCCGACTGGGCGATGGCCCGTACACCCGAGGACAGCCGCCCCGAGGGCCCTTCGGCCCTGATCCGCGTGGCCCTTCGCGCACTCACCCCCGATGCCACGGCCGAGCTGGTCAGGGCCGGGCTGGGCGACCACGCCGACGACCCCTTCTGCCGCGAGGTGTGGGCCGTCACCGGCGGCAACCCCTACGAGGCGGTCGAGCTCGTCGCCAAGGCGCAGGACCGTGAACTGCCGCCGGTGGAAGAGTCCGCCGGGCTGCTGCGCGAGCTCGGCGCGTCGGCCCGCGGCAGCGGTCTCGTCGCCCGCCTCGAACGGCTGGGCACCAACGCCAACCGCTTCGCCTGGGCCGCGGCCGTACTGGGCACCGACATCTCCCAGGAACTCGCGGCGACCCTCGCCGGCATGAGTTCGGCGGAGGCCGCCGACTGCACGGCGCGGCTGCGCGACGCCCGCATCGTCAGCGGCTTCGACCCGCTGGAGTTCGTCCATCCCCTCATCGCCACCGCGGTCTACCGCTCCATCCCGCCGGCCACCCGCACCGCCATGCACGGACGGGCCGCCTGGGCCATCACCCAGGCCGGACTCGGTGCCGCGGCGGCCTCGCGCCACCTCCTGGAGGTCCACCCGGACGACGACCAGGAGCTGGTCGCCCAGCTCCGCGAAGCCGCCGGCCAGCACCTGGCGGTCGGCGCCCCGCAAGCGGCAAGGCGCTGCCTCGAACGGGCCCTCCAGGAGCCGCCGCGGCCCCACGACCGGGCCGCCCTGCTGTACGAACTGGGCTGCGCCACCCTGCTCAGTTCCCCTGCCACCACGGTGCAGCAACTGCGGGCCGCCCTCGATACGCCGGGGCTCGACGAGACACTGCGGGTCGACGCCACGTTCCGGCTCGCCGCCGCTCTCGCCCACAACAACCAGCTCAAGGACGCGGCGCTCTCCCTCGCCGCCGAGGCGTCCCGTACGGCCCCGGGCCCCGGCCTGATGCGGCTCCAGGCCGCGCACTTCCTGTGGGAGGGCATGCAGGCCACCGAGAACGACGGGCCCGCACGGTCGGCCCGCCTCGCCCGCAACGCCGACCACCTCAAGGGCCGCGACAACGCCGAGCGCGTCCTTCTCACCCTGCGCGCCTTCGACGCCATGCTCCGCGGCGAGAACGCCCAACTGGTCGTCGACCTCTGCGAACGCGCGCTCGTCGACGGCAGGCCGGCCCGGGGTCTCGGCTGGACCGACTCCGAATGGGGCTTCGAACTCCCCACGATGGTCGGCATCACCTACGCATTCACCGACCGGCTCGACCGGGCGGAGGAGCTCTTCGGCGAAGCCGTGCGCGCCTTCGAGATCTCCGGCTGGAGCGGCGCGCACCTCGCGTTCGCCCACACCCTGCTGGGTCTCGTCCACCGTCGGCGCGGCAGGCTCGCCGAGGCCGAGGGCTTCCTGCGCGAGGGACTGCGCCTCGCCGACCGTGTCGGCAGCGGGCTGCCGGTCCACTGGGACGCCGCCTGCCTGCTCATCGACACCCTTCTCGCCCGCAGCCGTACGGCGGAGGCGCGTCTGGTCGCCGACCGGTACGACTTCGGGCCGCCCTACCCCAGCGCCATGGTCCTGCCCGACGCCCCGTGCGTCCGCGGCCGGCTGCTGCTGGCCGAAGGCCGTACGAAGGACGCCGTCGCCGAACTCGAGGCGGCGGGCGCCGCCCTGGAGCCCCGCGGACGCTTCAACGGCATCTGGGCACCGTGGGCCGGCGACCTCGCCCGCGCCCTGGCCGACGACGACCCGGTCCGCGCCGCGCAGCTCGCCACCCGTGCCCGCGTCCACGCGGAACGCTTCGGCACGGACACCGCGATCGGTGAAGCGCTGCGATGCGTCGCGCTCTTCGCACCCGCGGAGGAGGCCGAACACCTGCTGGCCGAGGCCGTCCACCGCCTCGAGGCGTCGTCGTCCGCGTACGAGCACGCGCTGGCCCGTCTCGAGTACGGAATCGCGATCCGCTCCCCGCGGGAGCTCGCCCGGGCGCAGAAGCTGGCTGTCACGTGTGGCGCCGAGGCCCTGGCAACCCGCGCCCAGCAGGTGCGGACGTCGATCCGGTCCTCGGAGTGAGGTAATGTTTGCCCTGCGCGGCCACCCGGAACAACCGGGAGGAAACGCACCGGGACGTGGCGCAGCTTGGTAGCGCACTTGACTGGGGGTCAAGGGGTCGCAGGTTCAAATCCTGTCGTCCCGACTTGAGAAAGTCGAGGTCAGGGCCGGTTTCGGAGCAATCCGAAACCGGCCCTGACCGTTTTTGGGGACCAGCTGGGGACCAGCGTCCTTGACCGGGTCAGCGGGTCATGACGATGGGGCTCGGCTGCGAGCGTGGTGCGCGCAGCGCGTTGAAGTGGGCCGAGAGCGCCGCTCCGGCTGCTGTGATCTTGTGTACGTCGGGGTGCAGGTAGCGCTGGGTGGTGGTCAGGGAACCGTGGCCGGCGATCCTGCGAAGGACGTGTACGGGGACTCCGGCGTCGGCGAACCAGGTCAATGCGGTGTGCCGGAGGTCATGGCGGCGCAGATGTTCGTAGCCGAGCTTGGTGACTACGTCGTCCCAGTGTGTGGCGTCACGCAGGACGGCGGTGGAGATGCGTCCGCCTCGTGGGCCAGTGAACAGCAGGGCGTCGGGATCGGGGCCGGCCAACAGGATGCGCTGGGCGACGAGAGGGTGAATCTCCTCGGCGACGGGAACCTTGCGGGCCCGCTTGCCCTTGGTGCCCTTGTCGGTCAGTCCGCCGGGCGCGGGTGTGGTCTGGCGCCGCACGGTCCAGATCCACTGGGTCGTGTCGATGTCCCCGACGTGACAGCCTGAGATCTCTCCGATTCGTGCGGCGGTGCACGCGGCGAAGGTGACCACCTCTCCCCACCCCCGGTACTGGTCGTGGGATGCGGCGACGAGTGCGTCGGCCAGTGCGATGAGCGTCTCCCAGTTGGGGAGGGCCGGCGCGCGTGGGTCGAGCAGTTCGTCCTCGGCCAGCTTGTAGAGCTTTTGCCAGCCGCTGACCCGGGCGGGGTTCACCTTGATGATGCCGTCACGGACAGCCTGCTCCATCACGCGGACCAGGACGGCGATGGTGTTCTTCACTGTTGAGCGGCTGTGCTCGTCGGCGATCCAGTTCTGCTCGGTGCGGTCGACAACGCCGTTAGTGATCATCCGGACCGGGAGATGGCCCAGGGCGGGGACGACACGCGCACGCCGGCCCGCGAGATATGGGTCGAGTGTCTTCAGCTCCAGGCCGCGCAGGGCGCCGCCACCCTCGTCACGCTCCGCATGCTCATCCGCCACGCGACCAGCCGCTACCGCTGGGACAACCGCCCCACACGAAGGAGCGGGCCGTCACCGCGACCCTCCGGCTGATCGTTGCGGAGCTCGACCTGGAACTCCAGCAGGCCCGGGAAGAAATCGAGCAGTCCAGGAGCGTCACCCGCCTTCCTGCCCCGCGCCAGCGGACGTCTCGTCGTTTTGAGCCCCCTAGCGGGATGGGCGCCGCCACCGGTCCGCGCTCAGCCCTCCAGGCTGCCGATGGCTTCGGCCAGCCACTTCTTCTCCTCGGTGCCGGTGGCGCGAGCGATGCGCAGCATGCCCTGTCGGAAGAGGCTGGGCGCCTCCTCGGCTCGCACGGGCTCTCCATCGCGGTAGAAGAAGCTCGCCGGGGTGTCGAGGAAGGTCTGTCGACGACGCAGCACCGCAGCCTGCTCGGTACGGTCCGGGAGATGGTGCAGGAAGGCAAGCAGAGTGAAGAAGCGCTGCCCATCGGTGATTTCGGCCTCCTTGGGGTGCCGCAGTCGGGAGAGCAGTTCGGTGCGGCCCGCCTCGGTGAGGGACAGGATCCGGCGGGGCGCGGCACCGCTTCCAGGTTCGGTGCGCTGCTCGACCAGACCCGCTTTCGCGAGCCGGGAGATGGCCGGATAGAGCGCCCCGTCACTTACCGGGCGGATGTGGCCACTGAGGCCCTGGATGCGGGCTTTCACCTCGTATCCGTGCAGGGACTCCTCGAAGAGGAAACCCAGAATCGACAGCTCCAGCATGCCCCAAGCTCCTTCCTGCGCTTGTCGGTGCGCTTGCCCGTCCCGTTCCGCCATGCTACCTCTTTTCGCTGTACCTCGATTAGAGGTACAGCGAAAAGAGAGGTGCAGTCATGGGGGCAGCAGATCACCGGCACAGGCTGGTGTCGCTCGCGTATCCGGTCTACTTCGAGCTTCTCGCGGGGGTCACGGCCGGGATCATCAACATGGTCTGGGTGGCGCGGCTCGGTGGTGGCGCCGTCGCTGCGGTAGCTGTCGCCACGAATGTCGAGAACCTGCTGCTCGGCGTCATTCTCGTCGCCGGCTCGGGCACGACTGTGCTCGTCGCACGAGCCAGAGGAGCGGAGGATCCGGCAGCGATACGCTCCGCCGTGCGCGGCGGATGGGTCCTGTGGGTACTCGTCACACCTTTGGTAGCCATCGGCGGATACCTGTGCCGCGAACCGCTCGCCCAGCTCGTACTCGGCGGCAGCGGTGGCGACTCGCTGCCCCTCACCATTGGCTACATTTCGATCGCACTGCCAGGAATCGCGGTGTTCTTCGCCATCAACGTCGTCGACGGCATCCTCAAAGGTGCGGGCGATACCCGCACCCCGATGAAGCTGGCGATCCTCGCGAACGGACTGATTCTCGGGCTGGATCCCTTGTTCATCCTGGGATTCGACCTCGGGGTGCGTGGGGCGGCGATCGCCACAGTGCTTGGCCGGACGGCCGCGCTCATTTGCGGTTTCGTGGCGCTGCACCGCAACGGCGTACTGCGACAGGCAGCCCGGGCGGCCCCGAACCGGTCCGGTTCGCTCAGTTCAGATGCGCGCAGGACGGCTGCGACCGGGCTTCCCATGTCGGCCGACTTCGTCGTACGGATGGTGGGGGCGCTTGCACTCGTCGCCATCGTCGCCCGGATCGGCGTCACCGAGGTCGCCGCGTACGGGATCGCGACAAAGGCGACGTACGTCGCGACCATGGGCTTCTACGCGATACGCCAGGCTGCCGCCATCCACACCGCCCATCTGCTCGGTGTCGGACGCGACGAACGGCGGGCCATCGGACGACAGGTGTTGCTCCTCGCCGGATCGCTAGGCTCCACGGCTCTCCTGGCACTGCTCGCCGCCGGGCCGTGGGTCATGCGGGCCTTCGGTAGTGAGGGGGAGGTGGCCGGGGCGGGGGCACTCTATCTGCGCTGTCTGGGGCCGTACTTGGTGCTTCTCGCTTGTTTCATCGCGCCGGGCGGGGTGTTCGAGGGCAGCGGTGGCAGCCCGGCCCTCGCGCGGATCACCTCATGCGGCGTGGCACTCCAACTCGTGCTTGCATACGGCCTGTCGGGTTTGGGGCTGCCCGGCATCTGCCTGGCCATGGCGCTAGCCATGGCACTTCAGTGCGCAGCCATCGCCAGGATGTATCGGCGCACGGAATATCCGACAGCCACTGACTGCGACAACAGTCGGCTGAAGATCTCCGTCACAGAGCCCGACAGCCCTTTACCCGACAATCGACTTGCCTAATGAACGGCAAGGACATGCCAGGTGGACGGCGCGAAGGCGGAGCTCGGGCTGCGCAGCCCGAGCTC